>JAQTXO010000160.1 GCA_028688765.1 Acidiphilium sp.
CGCATCGATCCGGGTGGCCTCGGCGCTTGTGCCACCTTCCGGGATGCGGCCGCAGAGTTCGTAGCGGTTGCTGGCGTAGAGGGCGGCGGCGGTGCCGTCATCCCCGGTGAACAAATAGAGCCGGGTCTTGCCGATCGCGGCGGCGACGGATTCGGCGGCGGCGAGCAGGCGGGTTGCGAAACCCTGCCGACGGTAGGCGGGATGGATCATGAGTTTGGCGATCTGGCCAAGATGCGGTTCGGTTTCACGATCGTCGAGGATCATGATGCTGCCGATGACGCAATCATCGATCCGCGCGAGGAGAAGCCGGCCCTGGCCGGTTGCGAGGCTCTGCGACAGTAAATCGAGGATTGCGTCCCGGCGGGTGGATGTCAGAGGAGCTCGATAGCCGAGCGCCGGACCTTCGGCGACGCAAAGCTCAAAGAGGACGGCGAATGACGCACGATGCGCTGCAAAATCATCGATGGTCGCGTCGATGATTTCGCAGGGCGCCCCGGTCATTTTACCGCGCCGCAGAATTGGGCGATGCGGGCGCAGGCCCGGGTAAGCGCGTCATCGCTCGCAGCCGTGGAAAGCCTGATATGGCCGGGCATGGCGAACGCCGAGCCGGGGACGGTGGCGACCAGCGCTTCGTCGAGCAGGGCATCGGCGACATCGTCATCCGTGGCGAGGCGGCGGCCCGCCGGCGAGGTCCGGCCCAGCAACCCGGCGATCGAGGGGAAGGCGTAGAATGCCCCGTCCGGCCTGGTGCAGGTCAAATGCGGCGCAGCAGCGAGGCCGGCGAGAACGAGATCGCGCCGATGGCGATAGATCGCGCGGCGTTCGACCAGCAGGTCCTGCGGGCCATCGAGCGCGGCGACGGCGGCGGCCTGGCTGATGGTGGACACACCGGCGGTGGCGGTGCCCTGCACCAGACCCATCGCCGCGAGCCAGTCGGCGGGACCGGTGCAGAAGCCGAGACGCCAGCCGGTCATCGCGTAGGATTTCGATACGCCGCTGAGCGTGACGATGCGATCCGCGAGGTCCGGCGCGATGCCGGCGATCGTGTGATAGGCCCCCTCGAAGATCAGGTGTTCGTAGATGTCATCGGCTATGACGTGCACATGCGGGTGGCGGCGCAGCACCCCGGCGATGGCTTGGAGCATGGCAGGATGGGCAACGGCGCCGGAGGGGTTGTTCGGGTAGTTGAGCAGAAGCAGCCGGCTCGCCGGGGTGATGGCGGCTTCGAGCCGGGCCGGGTCGAGACGGAAACCCGATGAGGCGCTGCATGGCAGAAAAACCGGCGTGCCGCCGGCAAATTCGACGACCTGAATATAGCCGGCCCAGCAGGGGGCCGGGATCAGCACGGTGTCGCCCGGCTCGATCAGGGCCATCACGGCGTTGAAGATTGCCTGCTTGCCGCCGTTGGTGATCAGCACCTGGTTCGGCGCGACCGGGCGGTTCAGATCGCGGGTGAATTTACGGGCGACGGCGGCGCGGCAGGCTTCGGTGCCGGCGATCGGCGGATAACGGGTTTCGCCCGCGCAAGCGGCCGCGTGGGCGGCGGCGATCACATGATCCGGGGTCGGCAGGTCGGGCTCGCCGATCGAGAGCGAGATCACGTCATGCCCGGCGGCACGCAGGGCGCGGGCGCGGGCGGCCATGGCGAAGGTGGCGGCCGGGCGGGTGCGGCGGATCCGTGCGGTGAAACCTGACATGCAGGTGCAGGACCACATCGGCCCCGACGGATCAAGCCCGCTCCGGTTCGTGGGCGACGAGGTGGTGGTCGCAATGGTCATGCCAGACCCTTCGGAGCGCCGTGCCGAGGCTCCGACCGAAACGCGGGGCGTCGCACAGGGGGCTGGCCAGCATGCGCCGGCGCAGATCGGCCCGCAGATGGGCCAAGGCAGGCAGGTCGGCGGCGAGGGAAACCGCGCGATCGATATAGGTCTCCGGCGTGGTCGCGATGCAGTCGAACAGACCGACATTGGAGAGGTGACTGACCGAGTGGCGCGCGGCAAAGAAATCGCCCGCCAGAGTGATCACCGGCACCCCCATGAACATCGCCTCGCACGTGGTGAGGCCGCCGGAATAGGGGTAGGGGTCGAGCGCGATATCCACCCCGCGATAGGCCGCCATGAATTCCCGATGAGGAGCGCGACCTTCGAGCGTGAGGCGGGACGGGTCGATACCGAGCGCCTGCGCGCGGCCAGGAAACCGGTCCCGCACATTGACCTCGGAGAATTGCGGACAGCGCAGGGTGAGACGGGCGTTGGGCACACGGTCGAGCACGGCGGCCCAGAGGCGCAGCGTGTCATCGGTGAGCTTGGCGAGATTGTTGAAGCAGCCGAAGGTGATGTGCGCATTGGCCAGAGCGGGTAAGGCGCTGACCTCGGGCGCGGCTGCGGGCGGCATGTAACAGACATAGCCATCGGCGAGGCGGAGCAGATTTTCGGTGTAGAAGGTCTCAAAGCCGGGCGGGGTCTCCCACCGATCGGTGATCATCCAGTCGATTTCGGCAACCCCGGTGGTGCTGGCCTGCGACCCGACCCATTTCATCTGTACCGGCGCTGCACGCTGGGCCAGCACCGCCACGCGCCCGCCATCGCAGAAGCCGCTGAGGTCGATCAGGATATCGATCTGCTGATCGGCGATCAGTGCCGCGATCGCGGCATCGTCGCGGCTTGCGATGGAATGCCACGCAGCGACATGGCGGGCGAAATCCTGCGCGAACCGGTCGTTTTCGTCGTACTTGCCGAAGCAATGCAGCGCGAAATCCGCCGGATCGAGCGCCTTAAATCCGGCGAAGGTCAGCCAGCCGACCGGGTGCTGGCGCAAGGTGTTGGAGAGCAGCCCGACCCGCAGCGTCCGGTCGCGATCGGCCTGCGTGACGGCTCGGCTGTGCACAGCCGGTCGGTCGGGCCGCGGCAAGGCGTTGCCCAGCAGGGTCATCGCGTCGCGCAGCGTGGCGGCAGTCATGCCCCCACGATAGGGCAGCAGGGTGCATTCCGCGATCAGGGCCGCGACCACATCGGTCGAGCGGCCCTTGGCGATTTCGATATCGGCGCAGGACCCGGCGAGATCGCCCGCGGAGGCGCGCATCATCGCCCGGTTGAACAGCATGACGGCGGACATTTGCTCGGTATCGCGCATGCGGTTGAGCACCGCCTCCGCCTCGCCGAAACGGTATTGGCGACCGAGACACACGCCGAGATCATTCAAGAGGGTCAGGTTACCGGGTTCCCGGCGGAGAGCCTCGCGCAGGACCGGCTCGGCGGCTTCGGGTCGCAGCGCGCTGAGGTAGACATCGGCGAGTTCCTTGAGCACCCATGGCTCATCGGGCATCAGGGCCGACGCGGCCTCAAGCGTATCCACCGCTTCGTCGAGGTCGCCACGCCGTCGGGCGGCGCGGCCCGCGAGCGCGAGACCGACGCCGTCCGACCAGTCGGGCACGGTGACGGCGACGGATGGACCGATCTGTTCGGCAAGTTCGGTGAGATCGCACGCATAGCGGAAACAGTCGGGTGCCAACCGGCCCGCATTGGCCAGCGCGTGAAGTGCCGCTTCGGGCAACTGTCGCGCGAAATAGGCGTATCCCAGGGCGTGCCAGGCTTCGTGGCAGTTCGGGTCGATCGTGGTCGCGCGGCACAGCAAGTCGACCGCGCCACTCGGATCCTGATTGCCGAGAGCCAGCGTGCCACGCGCGAGCAAGGCCTCGACCCGCGCCGGATTGCGGGCGAGTGCCATGTCATAGGCACGGATGGCCTCATCCGGCGCGCCGTCCCGGCGCAGGCTCTGGCCGATCCGCAGCCAGGGTTCGTCCCAATCGGGCCGGAGTGCGGCAACCGAGCGCATCAGCGCCCGGGCCGTTGCCGCCTCCCCCTCCTGATCGAGCAGGATGGCCTGCGTCAGAATCGCGGTGGGGTCGGTGAGTTCGGCGGGCGATGACGCCGCATCAAGCATGACGGGGCAGATGACGGGTGGTGGCGTTGAACAGGGTGGTCGCTTCGGACCAGTTTTCCGCATCGATCGCGGCCTTGACCGCGAGAAGGCTGGTCTGGCCGTCGCCGAGCCCGGCGGCGGTCAGGGTGCGAATTTCCGCCGTCGCCATCTCGGTTTCACCGGCGGCGAGCAGCGCATTGATCAGAAGGTTGCGGATCGGGGTTCCGGCGTGACCACCCGCGATCCACTCACGGATCGCTGCCACGGCCTCGCGCGGCGCTGCGGTGGTGAGCGCCTCGATCGTGCCGGGATCCCCCGGGAGTTCATCGGCGGCCTCGCGCAGGCAGATCACGGCCTGTTCGGTCTGGCCGAGAGCCAGCAGAGCCTGACCGAGAAGTGATTTCGCGGCCCCATGATCGGGTGCTGCGGTGATCGCGTCCGCCGCTGCGAGCGCCGCACCGACCAGATCGCGGTTGGCGAGCGCGAAGCGGGCACGCAGGACGAGAAGATCGGCACTGTGCGGATCGCGGGCGAGGCCCGCATCGATCGCGCTGCGCGCCGCGTCCTGATCACCGCGGCCGAGCGCGATCTCCACCCGCAGAAACGATATCCGTTCCGCCGGAACCCCGAGTTTCTCAAGCGTGGGAAGCAGCAGGGATGCGGCGTTGAACTGGCCCCGCCCGATCAGGCTGCGGATGCGCTCGATCAGCGTCGTTGAGAAATCGGGGGGAGTCGCTTCCTGGAGATGGGGAACGGCGGTCATGTTTTATGTCCTTTAACCGTGGGTTAGGCGATCAGTCCCTGAGACTGGACCGCGAGGGATGAGAGGCTGGAGGCCGATCCGAAACTGCTCTGCGCGGTGGATTGCATGACGGCGAGATAACGGTCGGCGAAGGACTGAACGAATTTCGGGTTCTGCAGATCCGAGATCGTCAACTGGCTGGTGATGGCCTGCTGTTGCGCACTGAGCGGCTGGTAGGCGAGTTGCTGAGGAATCCCGAGCGCCGTGGTGACGACCGAACGCGCGACAGAATCACCGAGGATCTGGTTGGCCGATGTGAAGGTGCTGGCGTTCTGGATGAAGTAGAGGGCATTGGACAGGCCGGGGGTCTGCTGGTCGAGCGACTGTCGCCAGAGGACTTCGGCATAGCCGTTGGTGATGGTGCTGAGCACTTTCGGGTCCTGGATGATCGAAAGCCCCTTGGTCGCGAACTGATAGGTCTGAGCGGCTGAAAGCCATTGCGAATTGCTGCCCGAGAGCTGATTGGCAAGCGAGTTGGGATCGGATGGATTGGACATCAGCGCCTTCTGTGCGAGGGCGGGATAGCTCGCATCGGAACCAAGTCCGTTGGCGGTCAGCAGCACGGTCAGCACGGTAGGATTGGACAGGAGTTGCTGCGGTGTTTTGGCGGTCTGCACGGCTTTGGTGAATGCCGCGATGTCACGCTGGACTGCGGGTTGCAGGGTTTCGGCCTTGACGTCCGCAGTCTGGTTGCGTTGCGCAATCTGCAACGCAATGATCGGATTTTCCGAAGCGGCACCGGTCGCGGCCGTGGTGGTGCCGGCGTAGGCCGCGTTCAGGATCGAGGTGATGCTGGCAGCAGAACTCGCCCCGGTCGCCGAGAGGGGCGAGAACAGGCTGGCGAGATTGGTGGGCAATCCTGTGAAGCTGACCGACACGATGCCGCCTCCTCTAACTGGCCGTCATTGCACGATGCATTGTGATACCGACCGGTCAGCGCTGTCCGCTGAGACCAGCCGCGAAATTATCGGCGATCTCGGCAAGGAACGGCAGGTCGGGCTGGGCATCATCGGTGGTGCGGAGTGCTGTGTTGGCAACCGCGATAATCTGGGCGCGCAGGGGCGCGGGCAGCGGGTTGAGGGGATCGTGGTTGGCGGCGAGAACGGTCTGCCAGAGCCGCCGTGCATCCGCGATCGCGCGGACCTTGCTCATTTCGTCGGACACCGAGCGCAGTCCGGCGCTGACGCGGCGGAAGATTTCGGCGTCCTGCTCGCGCTGGCTGCGCAGGGCGGAGGCGGAACCGTAGGCTTTCAGAACACGGGAGGTTGAAGACATGTTCGATCCTTTTTGATCACTGGTTGGCTTGCAGGACAGCGGCTTCGTGCCGCATGATCCGGCGCGCGAGTTTCAGGGCTTCGTAGCAATCATCGGCACGGGCGAAGCCGAGGGCCTTGTCAAGGATTTCGCGGGCGAGAGCCGAGGTGGTCGCCGCCTTGAACTCCTCGATGAGGGATTGGGCGCGCACGAGCGCGACTTCGCGTTCGTCTTCGGTGCCGATATAGGCCGTCTGCAGGGCGAAATAGATCCGCTTCGCCGGCGAATCGACTTCGTCGGGGCGGAGGATCTGCTTGCCGAACATGAACCGCGCCTTGGCGGTGAGTTCGATCCGCGACTTGGTCCGGAACCGGATCGGTGCCCCGTTGAGGACCATGACATCGCCCTGACGCAGTTCGAGTACCAACACCGACATCGGATTTTCCTGGCGCTTTCATGAAACGAGCTCCGACCCGCCGCTGGCGGGCCGGAGACGCGGACTGGATTACGGGAAGAGCTTG
>JAQTXO010000161.1 GCA_028688765.1 Acidiphilium sp.
TACGTTCGGGATGGGCTGGATGCCGGGACTGACGGGCATCGGGCCCGGGGGTTGCTGGATCAACTCGGGTTGAGCGGGGCGGAGACCACGGCGCGGCTTTCGGGCGGCGAGGCGCGGCGGGCGGCGATTGCGCGCGTGTTGGCACCGGCACCGGACGTGCTGTTGCTGGATGAGCCGACCAATCATCTCGATCTGCCCGCGATCGAATGGCTGGAGGCGGAGTTGCGCGGCTCGCGTGCCGGGATCGTGCTGATCAGTCATGACCGGCGGCTGCTGGAGAAGGTGTCGCGCAGCATCGTCTGGTTGGATCGGGGGCGCACCAGCAGGATCGACCGGGGGTTCGCGCATTTCGAGACGTGGCGCGACGAGGTGTTCGAGCAGGAGGCGCGGGATGCGCAGAAGCTCTCGCGTGAGATTGCCCGCGAGGAAGACTGGATGCGCTATGGCGTGACGGCGCGGCGCAAGCGAAATGTCCGGCGGGTCGCGGAACTGGCCGGATTGCGCGAGAAGAAGCGGGAGGAAAAGCGGGACAGCCGCGAGTTGCAGGTGAGCGCGAGCGCCGCGTCCCTATCGGGCAAGATCGTGATGGATGCCAAGGGGATATCGAAATCCTATGGCGATCAGGTCATCATTCGCGATCTGACGCTGCGGGTGCTGCGCGGCGATCGGCTGGGCATCGTCGGGCCGAACGGGGCGGGCAAGACGACACTGCTGCGCTTGCTGATGGGGCAGGATCAGCCGGACGCCGGGACGGTCAAGATCGGGACCAATCTGGCGGTGGCGACGCTGGATCAGCAGCGCGCGGCGCTCGACCCCGCGACGACGCTCGCCGATACGCTGACCGGGGGCAAGAGCGATCTGGTGGAAGTGGGCGGGGAATCGCGCCATGTGATCGGGTATATGAAGGATTTTCTGTTCCGGCCGGAGCAGGCGCGCACGCCGGTGGGCACGCTTTCGGGCGGGGAGCGCGGGCGGTTGCTGCTCGCGGCGATATTGGCGAAACCGTCGAACCTGCTGATCCTGGATGAACCCACCAATGATCTGGATCTGGAGACGCTGGATATATTGCAGGACATGCTGAGCGAGTATGCCGGGACGATTCTGCTGGTCAGCCATGATCGTGATTTTCTCGACCGGGTGGCGACCTCGACCTTGGCGGCGGAAGGCGATGGGCGCTGGGTGGAATATGCCGGCGGTTATTCGGACATGCTGGCGCAGCGCGGCGAGCGCGGGCGCGAGGCGGCGGCGGTGCGCAAGGCCGGGCCGGTGGCGAAGCGGGCGAACGAAAAAGCCGCGTTTTCGTTCAAGGACCGGCACCGGCTGAAAGCATTGAACGAGGAGATGGCCGCGGTGCAGGGCCGGATCGACACTCTGGAGGCGACGTTCGCGGATACCGAGTTGTTTACCAGGCAGCCGGAGCAGTTTCAGGCGAATATGACGGCGCTGGCGGCGCTGCATGAGCGGATGGGCGTGTTGGAGGCGGAGTGGCTGGAGTTGGAGATGCGGCGGGAGAGTGTTGAAGGGTAAGAAAGGAAGGCTTCTTTTTTGTAAAAAAGAAGCAAAAAACTTTTTGACTCGGGGCCGGAGACTGCGGCGCATAAGTGGCTCAGACCAAGCGAATAAAAGTTTTTTGGTTCTTTTTTACAAAAAAGAACCGCTTAACTTTCCTTACCGAGCGCCGGCGAGACCTTGATTGTGATACTCCGCGCGATCACCAGCACGATGACCAAGATGCACAACGCCACCAGATCGCGCGAGGAGAATTTCTGGGCGTAGAGTTTGATCAGGATTTCGCGCAGGGAGAACACGATGGTGACATCCAGCAGGGTCGAGAGGCGGATGCGGCGGGTGCGGGCGTAGTCCATGAAGGTGTTGAACAGTTCGATCAGGATGACGACGTCGAGGATGCGTTCGACCAGAGTACGGAGTTCGAATCCGTCGACCTTGGCGGGGCGGAGGTCGGGGAACAGGTGGATGGTGGTGACGACGGCTTCGACAAAGGCGAAGCCGAGGGCGATCAGCATCAGCGGGATGACGCCGATGATCACCGCGTCCACCGCTATATCGTAGCCGCGAAAGATCAGGGCGCGCCAGCGGAGCCGGGGCTTGGGTTCAGAGGCCACGGGCCGCCATGGCGTCGGCGATTTCATCGATTGCGCTGGTGGCTTCGGGGATGATGCGGCCCATGGTGATGAACCCGTGGATCTGGCCGGGGAAACGCCGCACCGTGACCGGGACGCCGGATGCGATGAGGGTGCGGGCGTAGTCTTCGCCTTCGTCGCGCAGCGGATCGAAACCGGCGGTGATGATCAGGGCGGGCGGCAGATTGGCGTGGTGGGCGGCGCGGATGGGTGAGGCGCGCCAGTCGTTGGTGTCGTCCTGACTGCGGAGATAGTGGTTGCGGAAATAGATCATGGTTTCGCGGGTGAGGCCGTAACCTTCGGCGAATTCCTGCTGGCTCGGCGAGGTCATGGACATGGCGATCGAGGGATAGATGAGGGCCTGCAAGGCGATGACGGGGCCGTGATTGTCGCGCGCGTCGATCGCGACGACGGCGGCGAGGTTGCCACCCGCGCTGTCGCCACCGATGGCGAGGCGGTTTGGGTCGATGCCGAGACCAACCGCGTTGGCGGCGACGAAGGCGGTGGCATCGATCGCATCGTCGGCGGCGGCGGGGAATTTGTGTTCGGGGCCCATGCGGTAGTCGACCGCGACGATGACGGCGCCGGTGCGCTGGGCAAGCTGGCGGCAGACGACATCGTGGGTGTCGAGATCGCCGATCACCCAGCCGCCGCCGTGGAGATAGACCATTCCGGCGCGGGGGGCGGGATTAGTGCCGTCACGGTAGAGGCGGAGCGGGATGGCGCCGTTGCGACCGGGGGCGGTGAGATCGCGGATTTCGGCGAGGGCGGGCGGTTCAGGGCTCAGCGCGGTGCGGGCGGCGCGGTAGGCGAGGCGCGCCTGTTCGGGGGTGAGGGTATGGGTGGCGGGGGCGCCGGAAAGGCGGATCATGTCGAGCACTGTAGCAGCGCTGCGGTCGAGTTCGGCCATGGGCGGGTCTCCGTGGTTCAGGATGCGACCAGCAGACCGTCGCGCAGGATGATGGTACGGTCCATGCGGGCGGCGAGGTCGGGGTTGTGGGTGGCGATGAGGGCGGCGATGTTTTCGCCGCGAACGGCGCGGAGCATTTCGTTGAACACGATATCGGCGGTGGCGACGTCGAGATTGCCGGTGGGTTTGTCGGCGAGCAGGAGTTTGGGTGCGTTGGCCATGGCGCGCGCGATGGCGACGCGCTGGCGTTCGCCGCCGGAGAGCTTGCCGGGCAGATGGTTGGCGCGATTGGTCAGGCCGAAAGCGGCGAGAAGGGTGGCGGCGCGGGCCTCGGCATCGGCGCGGGATTTACCGGCGATCATTTGCGGGATCGCGACGTTTTCGAGGGCGGTGAATTCGGCGAGCAGGTGGTGGGATTGGTAGACGAAGCCGATTTCATCGCGGCGGAGGCGGGTGCGTTCGGAATCCGAAAGCCGGCCCGTGTCGATGCCGCCGATCCGGATCGTGCCGGAATCGGCCCCTTCGAGCAGGCCGGCGAGATGGAGCAGGGTGGATTTTCCCGAGCCCGACGGGGCGACCAGGGCGGTGATTTCACCGGCGCGCAGCGTGAGGTCGGCCCCGCGCAGGATGTGGAGTTGTTCGTCGCCGCTGCCGAAGGTGCGGGTGACTTTATCGAGGGTGAGGATGTCACTCATGGCGGAGGGCCTCGACCGGGTCGGTGCGGGCGGCGCGCCAGCTCGGGTAGATGGTGGCGGCGAAGGAAAGGGCGATGGCGAGGAGGACGACTTCGATCACCTGGCTCCATTCGAGTTTCGCGGGCAGGGATTCGAGATAGTAGACGGTGGGGTTGAACAGCTGGGTGCCGGTGATGTTCTGGATGAACATGCGGATGTTTTCGATATAGGTGCAGAAGACGACGCCGAGGCCGAAGCCGATGATCGTGCCGAGGACGCCGACCGAGGCGCCGACCATGAAGAATATCCGCAGGACCGAACCGGACGATGCGCCCATGGTGCGCAGGATCGCGATATCGGCGGTCTTGTCCTTGACCATCATGATCATGGACGAGACGACGTTGAAGACGGCGACGATGATGATGAGGGTGAGGATCAGGAACATCACGTTGCGTTCGACGTTGACGGCGGCGAAGAAGGCGTTGTTGCTGTCCTGCCAGTCGACCACGTTGACCGGCGTGCCGGACAGGGCTTGCGGGATGGCGGCTTTGATCGGGCCGTCCTTGTCGGGGTTTTTCACGAAGAGCTGGATCTGGGTTGCGGCATCGGGCGCGCGGAACAGGGTTTGCGCGGCCTTGAGCGGCAGGAAGACGAAACTGGAATCGTACTGCGCCATGCCGGTCTGGAAGATGGCGGTGACGTGGAAGCTCTCGATCCGGGGGATGGTGCCGATGATGGTGGCGTTGCCCTGCGGCAGGACCAGGGTGATGGTGCCATCGAGCGGGATGCCGAGCTGGGTGCCGACGCCTGCGCCGATCGCGACGTCGTTGCCGGAAAAGCCCTTGAGGGTGCCTGAGATGATGTGATGCGAGACGGTCTTGAGGTCGGCGAGGCCGGAGGGCTGGATGCCGCGGGCAACACCGCCGATCGCGCCGCCGTGCGGGCCGGTCATCAGCACTTCGCCCTGCACGATCGGGATGGCGCTGATCACGCCGGGGATTTTCATGAGTTTGCCGGCGGCGGCATCGTACTGGCTGATGTTGTGGCCCGCGCCATAGACGCCGATATCGCCATTCAGGCCGAGGATCTGGGCGAGGAGTTCCTGACGGAAACCGTTCATCACGCTCATCACGATGATCAGGGTGGCGACGCCGAGGGCGATGCCGATCAGGGAGATGATCGCGATGATCGAGACGAAGCGCTCACCCTTGCGGGCACGCAGGTAGCGGAAGGCGACGCGGCGCTCGAAGGCGTTGAACATCAAGCCAGCACTTTCGCGAGCGCATCGTCGAGGGAGAGTTCGGCACGTTCGCCGGTGCGGCGGCGCTTGAGTTCGACCTGATTTTTCGCGGCACCGCGCGGTCCGACGATGAGTTGCCATGGATGGCCCATCAGATCGGCGTCGGCGAATTTTTCGCCGGCGCGGGTGTCGCGGTCGTCGTAGAGGGCGGCGTCGCCCAGGCGGGCGTAGAGGTCTTCGCAGAGTTCGTCGGTGGTGGCGTCGCCCTGGCGGAGGTTGAGGATGGCGGCGCGGAACGGCGCGACGGCATCGGGCCAGATGATCCCGGCGTCATCGTGGCTGGCTTCGATGATCGCGCCGGTGAGGCGCGAGACGCCGATGCCGTAGCTGCCCATTTCGGGGTGGATTCTCGCCCCGTCCGGGCCGACGACGGAGAAGCCCATTTTTTCGCTGTATTTGGTGCCGAAGTAGAAGATCTGGCCAACTTCGATGCCCCTGCCCTCGCGGCGGTCGGGCTCCGGGATTTTGGCCCAGGCTTCGGTATCGTGTTTTTCATCGGTCGCGGCGTAGAGCGTGGTCATCTGGTCGAAGAAGGCGTCGAGGTCGGCCTGGGTGTCGTAATTATAGGTGTCGTTTCCGAGGTCGATCGATTCGAAGGCTTTATCGTAGAAGACGCCGCTTTCGCCGGTCGGGGCGAGGATGTGGAACTCGTGGGAGAGATCGCCGCCGATCGGGCCGGTATCGGCGCGCATCGGGATGGCGCGGACGCCCATGGTGCGGAAGATCCGCATGTAGGACAGCATCATGCGGCGGTAGCTTGAGACTGCGGCTGCGTAGTCGAGATCGAAGCTGTAGCCGTCCTTCATGTAGAATTCGCGCCCGCGCAGGACGCCGAAGCGGGGGCGCACCTCATCGCGGAATTTCCACTGGATCTGGTAGAGCATCTGCGGCAGGTCGCGGTAGGACTGCACCGACTCGCGCATGATGGCGGTGAGCATTTCCTCGTTGGTCGGGCCGTAGAGCATCTCGCGGTCGTGACGGTCGCGGATGCGGAGCATTTCCGGCCCGTAGGCGTCGTACCGCCCGCTTTCGCGCCAGAGATCGGCGGATTGGATGGTCGGCATCAGGATTTCCTGCGCCCCTGCCCTCGCCTGTTCGGCGCGGACGATGTTCGCGATGTTGTGCAGCACGCGCAGGCCGCTCGGCAGCCAGGCATAGATGCCGGCGGATTGCTGGCGGATCATCCCGGCGCGCAGCATCAGGCGGTGCGAGACGATCTGCGCCTCGGCGGGGGTTTCCTTGATGGTGGGGATGAGCGAGCGGGAAAGGCGCATGCGATGTCCTGAGCGAGTGGTTGGTGCCCGTTCTCCTACAGCGGCACGGAGCCCTCGGCCAGAGCCTCGGCACGGGCGGGATCGAGCCGGCGGTTCAGGGCGACACGGGCGGGTTTTTCGATCAGGAGGTGCAGGACGATGCCGAGGGCGAAGGTCAGCGCGATCAACAGGCCGGAATAGGCGAGCGGAAC
>JAQTXO010000162.1 GCA_028688765.1 Acidiphilium sp.
TGCCGCCATCATCATGCCGGCAGTCAACAGCGAGGCGATGGCCGAGCATCTTCGGGAAATCAGCACGCAGGTCGCGCCCGGCGCGCACGCCGTGCTGGTGCTCGACGGCGCCGGCTGGCATCAAGCCAGCGAACGTTTGCCGGTGCCCGACAACATCAGCCTGCTATCGCTGCCGCCCTATTCGCCAGAGCTCAACCCAGTCGAAAACATCTGGCAATTTCTGCGCGGCAACTTCCTGAGCCATCAGGTCTGGAACAGCTACGACGAAATCCTTGCCGCCTGCCGAAACGCCTGGAACAAGTTCATGCAGATGCCAGAACAAATTGCTTCCATCACCCAACGAGACTGGATCAAAGCGGTCATTGGATAGGCAGGTTGGTATAAAATTGCAGTTCGCCGATCTCTTGAGCCCGCGCGGTTCGGACGGACAGCCTCGGTCATTGAGCTGGGCCGATCTGCGCGGTGTATCCCGTGCGCTGGTCACTGAACTCGGAATTCCCGACGACCTCCAGATACTCACCCCTTGCGTTATCGAGATGGTCAGTCGTGACCCGCCGGCAACCGATATTCTTTCGAGTTTTTACCTGTCGGACCTGTCCAGGGTTCTCAACGATATCGAAACCGGGACTGCGACGGGGGCCGCCGCCTCATATCTCGGTCTCGACCCTCCGACCGCTCCTTGGGATTGCCTCAGCGACAGGCTGAAATTGTCGCAATTGCTGGAGCCCGATCTGTTCCCTCTGGGGCGATGGCCGGGAAATGGTCTTCATCCCCTGACCCTCCTGCAACAGGCGGCGGTCAATGCAATCGTGCGGGACCTGAGCGTGAGCGGCCTCGCTGCGGTAAACGGGCCGCCGGGCACCGGCAAAACGACCTTGCTGCGAGACGTCGTGGCCCATGTGATTATCACGCGCGCCGAGCACTTGGCCGCCATTGCATGTCCCTGGGATGGTCTGGGCAATATCGACCTCATGGACTTCGCGATCGTGGTTGCCAGTAGCAATAATGCGGCCGTTGAAAATATCAGCCTTGAGCTGCCTGTGCGCGAAAAGGCCCTCGATCCCTCGATTTGGAACGAGGGCGGCCTGGATTATTTCGGACACACAGCGACCGCCCTTCTCAATCTGCCCAAGGATGCACGCGATGCCCAGCGAGCCTGGGGTCTGATCGCCGCCAGGTTGGGTAATGCCGATAACCGGCGTCATTTTTTTGAGAAGTTCTGGTGGGACACCGAGTGGGGACTGAACGATTGGTTCAACCGCCTCGTCTCACCAGACCTGCCGCGCCCTCACCCGCCCGGCAAGCTGGCTCAGCTTGATCCACCATTACGACCGCCCCAAGCGAAACAGGCCTGGAAAAAGACCCGCGCGGAGTTTTTACGGGCATTGGCAACATGCCGCCGACTACGTGCCGAACTCGCCGATATTGCCAAAACCGATGAGTCTCTGCGTTGCTGTGAAGCGCGTCTCCCCGGCATCAGAGCTGAAGCGCTGCGAACGCAGTACGATCTGCAATCGGCGCGCAAGGCGCTGTCGGCAGCGCAGCACCACCACGCAGAATTACTGGCCGAAGAAGGGACATTGAATATCAGGCTGGCGGCTCTGACGACAATCCAACCATCCTGGTTCAGCCGGCACCTGAAAACCCCCTCATGGCGAACGCATGAGACAGCGATCCGCCGTTTGGTGGATGAAATGGGGGATGTGACACAAGCGCTGAAGCTGGCCAGGATTAATATCACGGCAGCCAAGGATGAGGAGGAACGCCTGGCTCGTTCGTGCGCCGCGATCGAAGCGCAGTTGAAAGGCGTGGAGGACGAGATCGTTGTCCTCCGTCATAAACGGATCGAAGCGGGAGAGGATCTCGGGAACTCATATCCCGGACCGGAGTTCTGGTCCCAACCCGACGACAGTTTCTATCGATCGAGCCCCTGGAATGGAGGACGGTTCAAGGCTGCGCGTGATGCGCTGTTCATGGCGGCGATCCGCTTGCAGCGCGCCTTCATAGTAGCCGGCGCCTCGAAGCTGAAACCTTCACTCAATATTATCGCAAAAGCCGCCTCCGGCAACCAGAACGCCCTGCGACCGACCGCACGGGACTGGGGAGTGTTCTTCCTCCTTGTTCCTGTCGTATCGACGACCTTCGCCTCGGTTGGCCGGATGTTCCAGGATTTCGGAGCGGGATCGATCGGCTGGTTAATGATCGACGAAGCCGGACAGGCCGCGCCTCAACAGGCAGTCGGTGCGATCTGGCGGGCCCGCCGCACGGTCGTCATCGGCGATCCACTCCAGATCGAGCCTATTACGAGCATACCTCCTCGGACGATGCGGCTGATCTTCAAAAGCCAGGGAATCGACTCCGTACCCTGGAGCGCACCACGAGATTCGGTCCAGACGCTCGCAGACCGGGCAAGCCAAATCCAGGGTCGATTTCCGCTCGAGGATGGCAGCGAGGAAAACGATACCCGCACAACCGGGATTCCCCTGCTGGTCCATCGCCGATGCGATCAGCCGATGTTCGATCTCGCAAACCGTATTGCCTATGCGGGTCGAATGGTTTTCGCGACAGAGCCCGGTCCGTCAGCCATTGGTGACCTGCTCGGCGGCTCGGCCTGGATCGATGTCGACGCCCCATCGAGCGACACGTGGGTTTACGAAGAAGGCGAACTCATCGCTCGCACGATCGCGGAGCTTTGTAACTGTCTTCGAAATCCGCCGGATCTTTATGTGATTTCGCCATTCCGGATGCCGGCGGTACGATTGCGATCGCTGCTCTTACAGACCCGGGACATTCTACCTGACCGTCCGGCCCGGGAACGCGAAGCATGGGTGGAAAGCCGGGTCGGGACTGTTCATACCTTCCAAGGCAAGGAAGCTGAAGCGGTCATCCTGATGTTGGGGGCCGGGCGAGGTGCAAAGGCCGGCTCACGTAGCTGGGCAGGTGGCACGCCGAACCTGCTAAATGTCGCCGCAAGCCGGGCCAGACGGAGGCTCTACATCGTTGGGAATCGCCAGGAATGGCAAGGTGCTGGTGTATTCGGAGAGGCGGTAAATCTGCTTGACGTCAAAGATGGACGGGCCTGGTTGAATGTTGCACTCGCAAGCCGCGGACCGGATGTGATGTCGCTCCTCAAGGTGAAGAGGGACGGAGAATGAGGGCTGATCCCAACGTTCGATGTCAGTTTCCCTCCAAGCATGCGCAAGGGAAAGTCGCCCTGCAATTGACCCTGGTCAATGAAACCCTCCCGTTGGCATGCTAGCCCTCGCCATACGTTACGGAAAAGCGGTTTCTGGCACATGCTTCTTGGCTTCGTTCTCGCCCTTTTTTCTGGCTCCCTTGTAGGCTTCACGCTCGGTTTGATTGGCGGCTGCGGTTCGATTCTTGCTACGCCTCTGATGCTCTATGTGGTCGGCCTTGAGCCGCATGTTGCTATAGGAACAAGCGCGTTTGCCGTCTCAGTGAATGCCTTCGCCAATTTCGCAAACCACGTTCGCAAAGGAGATGTCCGCTGGAAGAGCGCTATCCTCTTCGCCCTGTTCGGGATCGCTGGAGCGGCGATTGGATCGACGGTGGGCAAGACGATCGATGGCAAGCAACTCCTGTTCTTGTTCGCCATCCTCATGATCGGGGTGGGAGTGCTGATGCTTCGCAATGGGCACGGCGAGGACAGCTCGTCCCGCGCCGTATCCGGCCGCATCGGCTTCAAGTCGGTGGTCATGATTATTGTCACCTCTCTCGCTGTCGGCGCGTTGTCCGGCTTCTTCGGAATCGGTGGGGGCTTCCTGATCGTGCCCGGACTGCTGTTTTCAACGGGCATGTCCATGATCGAAGCGGTCGGTTCGTCTCTCCTGTCTGTTGGCACATTCGGCCTGACCACCGCCGTCAATTACGCAATCGTGGGTAAGATCGATTGGCCGGTCGCTATGGAATTCATTGTGGGCGGCATCGCCGGTGGGTTGGCCGGGACCCAGCTGGCCGGGACACTCTCCCACAAAAAAAGCGCGCTGAGACAGGTCTTTGCCGGACTTGTCTTCGTCGTAGCGCTCTACATGCTCTACGAAAACGCCATCGCTTTCGGCATCCGTCTCTGATAACGCCAAAAACCGTTAGAAAAGGTATCAATATGAACCAGGATCAACATAGCAATGAGACCGGCATCGAGACGATCGACGTTCTGATATTAGGGGCTGGCGGCGGCGGCTATCCGGCCGCATTGTTTCTTGCCAAGGCAGGCCTCAAGGTGGTGATGGTCGATCCGTTCGGCAATCTCGGCGGCGATTGTCTGGCGGAGGGCTGTATACCCTCGAAGGCGTTACGCGAATCCGCTCTTCTTCGCGCCATGGGCCGTAAATACGAATATTTTGGCCTGAGGGGCGACATGCCGGGTTTCGACTGGCGCGCCGTCCTCGCCCACAAAGACAAGGTGCAGAACATCCGCTATTCACAGCATACCGCTGAGATTGGTGCATCGAGCATGGTATTTCATAAAGGCCGGGGACGTATTCTCGGACCACATGAAGCCGAGGTGCGGATCGATAACACGGAGCGGCGCTACCGTTTCGCCTGGCTGATTGCGGCAACCGGATCTCGGCCGCACATCCTGCCGGTCCCCGGCTCGGAACTGGCAATCACGTCGCACGACATCTTCCGGCTCGGTACCGATCTCGTTCTGCCGAACCATCTCGCCGTCATAGGAGGGGGCTATATCGGCGCGGAAACCGCGTCGATGCTCAATCACCTCGGGACGGACGTAACCATCCTCGAAGCGACCGATGCCCTGATGCCGGGTATCGACCAGGAGATGCGGGACTATCTGACACGCAAATTGTCCGAACGTTGCACCGTACTCACCAGTGCTACCGCTACATCGATAGAAAAGATCGGCGGAGGCAAGCGCCGGTTGCACTACAGGGCCGAGGGCCAGGAACGGACCTTGGACGCCGATGCGGTCTTGATGGCGACAGGGCGCGAGGCTGTTCCGCCCGACGGCGGCGAGACAATCGGGCTACCTGCGTCGGGATCGGTTAAGGTTGATACGGCGATGCGAACCGCGCTACCCCATATTTTCGCGCCAGGGGATGTCAATGGCCGCAGCATGCTCTTCCACTCGGCGGTTAGGCAGAGCATGGTCGCGGCACATAACATCCTCGCCGGCGGTCAGATTGTCGACCGCTTCAATGAGCGAAGTGTTCCGTTCACGGTTTTCACCGAGCCGGAACTCGCCTGGGTTGGCCTCGACGAAGTCCAGGCCCGCAAGCAGCGCCTTGATGTATCGGTCGTCAGGTATGATTACGAAACCGATTCGCGTGCTCAGATTTTCGACGCCATGGACGGGTTCATCAAGCTCGTGTTCGATAACGGCACGCAGCGTCTGATCGGTGCCCAGATAGCGGGACTCGACGCCGCACAGGTCATAGCGCCGCTCGCGCTCGCTGTCGAGGAACAGAGCACCGCCAACGTACTGACGTCCATGGTTTTTCCCCATCCGATGATTACAGAGGGGATCAACAAGGCGGCCCGTAAATTTCAACCGTGATGGCTTCCACCAAGGCCGCTGGCAAAACGACAACCCACGAAAAGGAGGAACGGCATGTCAAAGATGATGAAGGCATTTGTCTATCAGGGACCGGGACGTAAAGCTCTAGAAGATAGGCCGAAGCCGGAGCTGCAAGCTTCTGGCGACGCCATCGTGAGCATGGTCAAGACCACGATCTGTGGCACCGACCTGCATATCCTGAAGGGCGATGTGGCAACCTGCATGCCTGGCCGCATACTCGGGCATGAAGGTATCGGCATCGTCGACAGCGTCGGCGCAGGCGTCACCGCCTTTAAACCAGGTGATCGGGTGCTGATTTCCTGCATCTCGGCCTGCGGCAAGTGCGAGTATTGTCGGCGGGGAATGTATTCGCATTGCACAACGGGAGGCTGGATTCTCGGCAACGAAATCGACGGCACGCAGGCGGAATATGTTCGCACACCGCATGCCGATACCAGTCTTTATCACATACCAGAAGGTGTCGACGAAGAGGCTCTAGTCATGCTCAGTGATATTCTGCCGACAGGGTTCGAATGCGGTGTTCTCAATGGTAAGGTTGCGCCCGGCTCGACGGTCGCGATTGTCGGCGCCGGGCCGATCGGCCTCGCCGCGCTCTTGACCGCCCAGTTCTACTCGCCGGCCGAAATTATCGTGATCGACCTCGACGACAATCGCTTGGGCGTGGCACAGCGGTTCGGCGCCACGCGGACCATCAACAGCGCCGATGGAAAAGTGGCCGAGACAGTCAAGACTCTCACGGCCGGCCATGGTGTCGACACCGTTATCGAGGCGGTCGGAGTGCAGGCGACCTTCCTGCTCTGCCAAGAACTCGTCGGACCTGGTGGCATCATCGCCAATATCGGAGTGCATGGGCAGAAAGTTGACCTTCACCTCGAACGGCTTTGGTCTCATAATGTTGCTATTACGACGAGGTTGGTCGAC
>JAQTXO010000163.1 GCA_028688765.1 Acidiphilium sp.
CGGGGGGGCTGCGGACGCCATGATGGCGTGGATTTCGCCGATATGGGGCTTGGCGATGCGGTAGACGATCCACGGCAGCAGGAAGTTGAAGACGATTTCAAGGGCTAGCATCACCCGCTTGCGGGTGATCAGGGGCGGTTTCGGTTCGCTCGTCATCGAAGTGTGTCGGCGCCTTCCAGGATCTGTGCGGTCGACCGCGAAATTTCGTCCGCACCGATCGGTTCGGCGCGGCCGCCGAGATGGGCGGCGAGAAATTGCTCGGTAATCGCGTTAAACGCAATGTTGTTCTCGGGCCGGGCGAAGCCGTGGCCTTCATCCGGGAACAGGACGTAGGTGACCGGGATGCCCTTGGCTTTCAAGGCGGCGACCATCTGGTCCGATTCCGCCTGTTTCACCCGGGGGTCGTTGGCACCCTGACCGATCAGCAGAGGCCGGGCCAGACGGTCGGCGAGGTGGACCGGCGAACGCTCGCGCAACAGGGCCAGACCATCTGCGGTATCGGGATTGCCGATGGATCGGTGAAAGATCGCGCGCCCGGCTTCCCAATAGGGCGGTATGGTGGCGAGCAGGGTTTCGAGGTTCGAGGGGCCGACGATATCGACGCCGCAGGCGAATGTGGTCGGGTTGCGGGTCATGGAGGCGAGGGTGGCGTAGCCGCCATAGGACCCGCCCATGATCGCGACGCGTGCGGGGTCGGCGATGTTCGCGGTGATCGCCCAATCCACCGCGTCGAGCAGATCGTCGTCCATCGCGCGGGCCCATTCGTTGTTGCCGGCGTTGAGGAAGCTTTTGCCGAGGCCGGTCGAGGCGCGGAAATTGACCGACAGCACCGCATAGCCCCGGTTGGCCAGCCATTGATGATAGGGATTGTATCCGAACTCGTCGCGCGCCCAGGGGCCGCCATGCACAAGGAGGATCATGGGCAGCTTGCGGGAGGGATGGCCGGGTGTGGCGGCATCGCTGCCCTTGGGGAGGGTGAGGTAGGAGACCAGTTTCAACCCGTCCCGCGCTTCGATGATCACCGGGTGCATCGCGGCCAGCGGTGCGTCGGCGAGTTCCGGGCGGGAGTCGTAGAGTTTTTCGAGGGATCTCGCGGTGCGGTCGTAGATGTAGGCGGCGCCGGGCGCGGTATCCCCATTGCTGCCGATCACCCAGAGCTTGTCGTCATCGGTGCGTGACTGGACCGCCCAGTCGCCGATATTCGCGGCATCGAGATAATCGAGATCGGGCTGGACCGAGGGATCGAGCGCGACATAGCGGTTGCGGTCGTAATTGACGCTGTAGGCGAGTGGTGCCTTGGTGATCTGATCGACCAGCACGCCGCCGATATCGGCGCGATCGTCGGCGGCGATCAGCGTCTGTTCGCCGGTGTCGAGCGCGAGGCGATAAAGGGCCGAGGTGTCGCGCCCGGCGCTCGACCGGATCAGGGTGGTGCCATCGGGGGCGAAATAATCCTCGATCCCGGAGATCATCGCATCTTCCGGCGCGAATTGCAGGAAGGGCGCCCAGCCGGACGCGGGGTCCGGGCGGAGCGCGACCTGGCTGCCATCCGGCTGGATCGCGACGGCGCAGCGGACATTGAAATCATCGTCGATCGCGAAGCCGGCGAAGCCGGGGTTTTCGGTGATCATGGTCGCGGCGCCGGTGGTGATGTCGACGCGGTAGAGATCGGGGAATTGTGGATTGCGGGCATTGTGGCTGAGGATCACGTCGCCCGGATGCCGGCGCGAAAGTTTGGCGATTTCGGCGCGCACGTTCTCGTGCGGCGTCAAGTCACGGGCGTGGCCGGTGGTGATATCGACGGCGTGGACGTGGAAGTTTTCGTCGCCATCGGTATCGCGTCCGACCAGCACATGACCGGAGTTCTGCGCCCATTGATAGAAGGGGACGCCGCGTTTGGTCTCATGGGTGAGGGGCTTTGCCTGATCGAGCGCGCCGCGCGGGGCGATGAAGACGTTCATCACCCCATCGAGCGGGGCGAGGAAGGTGATGTGCCTGCCATCCGGACTGATCGCGGCACCTCGCCGGCTCGGGTTGCCGAACAGGGCGGCGCGGGGGATCAGGGGCGTCTCGATCGATACGGTTTCCTGCATTCGGGTCTGGTTCCTGCCATGAATTCGGTTGATCGATGGTTAACGGGTTTATCGGATCGGTGATACTTGGCAGATCAACTTTTTGTCATGTCGCCGCGCCGGAACCGGCGATTATGCCGAAGTTCGGCGGATTCGTCCGCATATGTGCGCGATTTCAGTTAAGTCGTTTTGATATCGTAACGATATGGGCGTGCGAAATCGCGTGGAGTGAGGCGGTTTTTTTGCGAAATGGCGGTTTTGGGGGGCGGAAGTGCGCGAGGTGGCTCGAATTGCGGCGCAGGTTCGGCCTGAATTCGGGTTCGATGCGGGGATTGTGGACGGGATGAAGCTGGATCGCCGTGGGCGCTGCCGCAAGGTCGTCGGAGATGGTGGCATCATGATCGGGAGTAGCGGCGGCATTGAAGATCGGCTCGCGTTGCACCGGGCGGCGCAGCCCGGCGCATTCGCGCGGCGCGAGGTTATGCGGCACCGGCGCGTCATCACGTGCCGAGGCGGCAGCCGGTTTGCGGGCGGGCGCGAGCGGGTTGGACAGCGCTGCGACGGCTTTCGCGAGGCTGGCGGCGATGCTGTCGAGCAGGAGGAACAGAAGTTCCATGAACTTCACGATGGCGGGATGATGGTGATCGGCGTCCGCCTCGTAGGCATGACGGAAGTCTTCAAATATGACTTTGAAGTTTTCGGCCAAGGCTTCACGAGGGGGAGATGCTTGGGTCACATGGGACTATAAGCATAGGGCGCGGGGGGTGAGAAAGCGGAAGGTAAGCGAGGAAGGGCTACTTTTTTGAAAAAAAGTAGCAAAAAACTTTTGTTAGCTGGGCTACGGGCGTTGTCAGGGGCACGGGCTCAGAGTCAGAGAGTTTTTTGGTTCTTTTTTGCAAAAAAGAACCCTTTTTGCCTCACCTTTTTCGGGACGCGTCGCCAGCGATTGCCCCAGAGCGGGCGGGTTCGAAGCGGTAGGGGGATGTGCTGGTTGTGGCGATGTCGAGGTTGAGGCGGTGGGCGAGCGGGGGGAAGGCGCGGGAGCGGCAATCGGGGCGGTCGCAGAGGCGGCAGGACAGGCCGATGCCGACGGTGGCGGGTTCGATTTCGATGCCGTCGGCGTAGACGAATTCGGAGGCGCGGCCGATCTCGCAGCCCATGGCGACGACGCGGGTGGCGGGCGGTTCGCCCCAGTGGGCGG
The DNA here is from genome assembly GCA_028688765.1 of Acidiphilium sp. Lineage (GTDB taxonomy): Bacteria > Pseudomonadota > Alphaproteobacteria > Acetobacterales > Acetobacteraceae > Acidiphilium > Acidiphilium acidophilum. Next base: position 3,274 of record JAQTXO010000163.1, read on the forward strand.
CCGGGGCGACGATGGTGCGGGCGAAGCAGAGGTAGGTTGCGCCGTCGGGGAGTTGGGCGATCTGGACGCGGACGCTGCCGGGGGCGGCGAAGGCGGCGTAGATCACCCAGCGCGGGCAGTTGCCGCCGAAGCGGGCGAAGGGAAAGCCGGCGGCGGAGAAGCGTTTGGAGACGTTGCCGGCTGGATCGACGCGGAGGAAGAACATCGGCACGCCGCGCGCGCCTTTGCGCTGGAGGGTGGAGAGGCGGTGGCAGGCTTGTTCGAAGGAGACGCCGAAGCGCATGGCGAGGTGTTCGACATCGTGGCGCAGGCTGGCGGCGGCGGCGAGGAAGGGGGCGTAGGGCATCAGGATGGCGCCGGCGAAGTAGTTGATCAGGCCGATGCGCAGGAGGGAGGCGGCGTCCGGCGTGGTCATGGCGGCGGCTTTGACGATGGGTTCGATCAGGTCGCGGCCTTCGAGCAGGCCGAGCTGGAAGGCCATTTGGAAGCCCCGGCTTTCGCGCGGCAGGATTTCGGAGAGGCGCAGGTGGCGGGCGGCGGGATCGTAGATGCGGAGTGCGCCGGGCAGGGGGCCGACCGAGACGACGAGGCCGTGTTTCTGGCGCAGGCGTTCGGCGAGCGCGTGGTTCATGCCCAGCGAGGCGGCGGGGAGTTCGGCGCCGAGGGCTTCGGCGGCGGCTTCGATTTCGGGGAAGTGATTGGCGTGCTGGTGGAAGAAATCGCGGGTTTCCTCGTTCGGGAGCAGGATTTTGCGGCCTGAGGGGAGGGTGATGCCGCCGGTTTCCTCCCGCACCGCCTGGAATGCGCGGTAGAGGCCGAGGATGGCCTGCGCGGCGGCGGGGGCGGAGGCGGCGAGGAGTTGCGCCTCGGATTCGGGGACCGGGCCGGTGCCGAGCAGCGGGTCGGCGAAGGTTTCGCGCAGGGCCTGTTCGATCTGGCGTTCATCCGAGCCGGAAAGGGCGGCGAGATCGACCTGCAGGATTTCGGTGAGTTTGATCAGCAAGGTGGCGGTGACGCCGCGCTGATCGTGCTCGATCAGGTTGAGATACGAGGTCGAGATGCCGAGGCGCGACGCCAGTTTCTGCTGGGTCATGCCCTGCTCCTGGCGGAGGCGGCGGACGATGCGGCCGATCAACGGGTTGGACATGGGTTGGCCTTGAACGAGGGTAAAAAGTTTTCAAGTTTTACATATTGTAAAACTTTACAGTCAATTCCGCCACTGGTTTCGGTGTTTAATGTCAAGAAACCGCGTGACTTTCGCGGATGCAGCGTAAATATTCCACACATGGCGAATACGCCGGCCGACCAGAAATCGCAAACGTCCAGACTGCAAACCAGCGATCGACCTCAATCACATTTACCCACGGCCCGTTTACGCACGGCATCCAGGAGACCACCATGACAGACTTTCCGACCCCCACCCATTCCCCCGAAGGCCTGCCCGGCGGGCTCGCCGTGGCACCCGACCGGTTTGCCGGCATCCGGCGCGATTACACCACCGCCGATGTCGAACGGCTTTCCGGCAATTTCCGGGTGCGCCACACAATCGCGGAAATGGGCGCCAACCGCCTGTGGAATCTTTTGAAAAACGAGGATTACGTCAACACTCTCGGCGCCCTCACCGGCAATCAGGCGATGCAGCAGGTCAAGGCCGGACTCAAGGCGATCTACCTTTCCGGCTGGCAGGTCGCGGCGGATGCCAACAACTCCGGCGAAATGTACCCCGATCAGTCGCTCTATCCGGTCAACTCGGTGCCGCAAGTGGTCAAGCGGATCAACGCCACCCTCCGCCGCGCCGACCAGATTTCGCGCATGGAAGGCGATACCAATACCTACTGGATGGCGCCGATCATCGCGGACGCCGAAGCCGGGTTCGGTGGCGCGCTCAATGCCTACGAGTTGATGAAAGCCATGATCGAAGCCGGTGCCGCCGGTGTGCATTTCGAGGACCAACTCGCCTCGGAGAAAAAATGCGGCCATCTCGGCGGTAAAGTCCTGGTGCCGATTTCCCAGCACATCCGTACCCTCAACGCCGCACGGCTCGCCGCAGACGTCGAAGGCGTCGCAACCGTGCTGCTCTGCCGGACCGACAGCCACGCCGCCCAACTGCTCACCGCCGATGTCGATGAGCGCGATCGGCCGTTCCTGACCGGCGAACGCACCCCGGAAGGCTTCTACCGGATCAAACCCGGCCTCGGCGTGGAATACGCCATCGCCCGCAGCCTCGCCTACGCGCCCTACGCCGACCTGCTCTGGTGGGAAACCTCCGAACCCAACCTCGACGAAGCGCGCCAGTTCGCCGAAGCCATCCACAAACAATTCCCCGGCAAGATGCTTGCCTATAACTGCTCGCCCAGCTTCAACTGGAAAAAGAAACTGAGCCCCGAAAAAATCGCGACGTTCCAACAGGAAATCGCGGCGATGGGCTACAAATTCCAGTTCGTTACCCTCGCGGGCTTCCACTCGCTCAACTACTCGATGTTCCAACTCGCCAAAGGCTACGCCGAACGCGGCATGGCCGCCTACTCCGAATTGCAACAAGACGAATTCGCCGCCGAACCCCAAGGCTACACCGCAACCCGCCACCAGCGCGAAGTCGGTACCTCCTACTTCGACGCCGTCGCCGTCGCCGTGTCAGCCGGGACAGCCTCAACCACAGCCATGGCCGGAAGTACCGAAACCGAACAATTCCACGACGAAACCCCGACCCCCACACACCACCACGATCACGACGACGGATTGGTCCACCACCACAGCTGGGCCGTCAGCGCCCCCGATTATTGATCCTATACGACAGGTAGGATTCGGTGACCCCGCCCCAGGCCTCGCGCCTGGGGCTTTTTTGTGGCGTTTGGTTTGGGGAAGGTAAGGGAAGTGAAGTGTAAGGTGAAGCACTTCTTTTTTTTGCAAAAAAAGAAGCAAAAAAACTCTTGTTAATTTGGGACTGTGCTGGTGAAAATGCCTGTGGCCCAGAGTAAAAATCTTCTTTTTGCGGTGGGGAGTTTGGGTGGCGAGTTTGGGTGGAGATTGAGTCTGTTACGTTGAAAGGGTCGGGAACCAGAGTCAAAAAGTTTTTTGGTTCTTTTTTTCAAAAAAGAACGGCTTGCTTGACTTGTTTTATTGGTGACTAGCGAGTGATGGGCTTCGCAATGGCTCTGCCCATCCTACAAATACTCTAGATCGGAA
>JAQTXO010000164.1 GCA_028688765.1 Acidiphilium sp.
CGCGCCGCTCGATGCGGATAAGAGCGTGGCTTTGCTGGTCGAGGGCGAGGGCGGCATCCGCGCGGTGCTGATCGTCGATGCGATTCAGGGCCAGCGGCAGGTCGTGATCAAAAGCCTCGAGGCGAATTACCGGGCGGTGCCCGGTATCGCCGCGGCGACCGTGATGGGCGATGGGCGCGTCGCGCTCATTCTCGATGTCGATGCGATCGTCTCCGTGACGAGAACCGAACGTCTCCGTGGTGACGGGCTGCGGGCCGAACCAACTCTTTCACAGGCAGGGTAAGTCATGAATGAACCGTTCATAAACGGGGCCGAGGGCCGCGAGCTGATTGCGTTTCGCGTGGGTCAGCAGGAGTTCTGCGTCAACATCATGGCGGTGCGGGAAATTCGCGGATGGACGGCGGCGACCGCCCTGCCCCAGGCGCCGCGCTATATCTGCGGCGTCATCAATCTGCGCGGTGCGGTGCTGCCGATCGTGGATTTCGCGGTGCGGCTCGGCCTGCCGGGATCGGCACCGACCGCGCGGCATGTGATCATCGTGACCCAGATCCACAACCAGCAGGTCGGGCTGCTGGTCGATGCGGTTTCGGACATTCTGACGTTGAATGAGAGCGCGATCCAGCCGACGCCGGATGTCGCTTCCGATCTGGTCAAGGCGTTCGTGCGCGGGCTGCTGCCGGTGGACGGGCGCATGATCAGCGTGATATCGCTCGATCATATTCTGCCGACCGAGGAGCGTCAGGCCGCATGAGCCCGACCCTCAGCCAGGCCCGGGCCCGCAGCCTGATCGACGGGGGCGAGTATTGTCTGACCGCGGAGGATTTTCGGCGGATTTCGGCCATGATCCATGCCGATGCCGGTATTTCGATGCCCGCTCACAAGGCGACGCTGGTGTATTCGCGGCTCGCCAAGCGATTGCGGATTCTGGGGCTGAAGGATTTCTCGGAATATTGCGCGCTCGTCGCGAGTGCCGAGGGGAGTGGCGAGCGGCAGGAAATGCTGGCGGCGCTGACCACGAATGTGACACGGTTCTATCGCGAACCGCATCATTTCGAGCATTTGCGGACGCAGATCCTGCCGCCGTTGATCGCGAGCGCCCGCAAGGGCGGGCGGGTCCGGTTATGGTCGGCGGCGTGTTCGAGCGGGCAGGAACCCTACTCGATCGCGCTGACCGTGCTTGCGCTGCTGCCGGATGCGGCGCAGCGCGATATTCGGATTTTGGCCACCGACATTGATCCCAACATGATCGCGATCGGCAAGAGCGGTCTGTACGATCGGAGCGCGATCGAACCGGTTCCGTCCGATCTGCGCCAGCGCTGGTTCGCTCCGGTCGAGGGCGATCGCGGCATGGTGCGGATTGCGGATCAGGCGCGGGCGCTCGTGGAGTTTCGCCGGCTCAACCTGATTGGCGACTGGCCGATGCGGGGGACCTTTCAGGCGATTTTCTGCCGCAATGTCGCGATCTATTTCGACGATCCGACGCAGGGGAAGATCTGGTCGCGCATGGTGACGCTGCTGGACCCGGCGGGCGCGCTGTATATCGGCCATTCCGAGCGCGTGAGCGGTCCTGCCGAGCGGAAGCTGCGGAGCGACGGCATCACGACGTACCGGCCCCGGGGCGAGACGGAGGCGGGCCGATGAGCGTGCGCGTGCTGGTGGTCGATGATTCCGCGACCATGCGGGAGCTGATTTCCGCGGTTCTGCGCCGTGATCCCGAGATCGAGGTGGTCGGCCACGCCGCCGATCCGCTGGAGGCGCGAACCGCGATCAAGCAACTCAATCCCGATGTGATCACCCTCGATGTCGAGATGCCGAACATGAACGGTCTCGATTTTCTCGAAAAGATCATGCGGTTGCGTCCAACGCCGGTCATCATGGTCTCGACCCTGACCCAGGCCGGAGCCGCCGCGACGTTGCGGGCGCTCGAATGCGGGGCGATCGATTGCGTCGCGAAACCATCCAATGGCGATTACCACGATTTCGACCAGCTGCCGGAGAAGGTCAGGGCCGCCGCTAAATCGCGCCTGCAGCCGCGCAGCCTGGCACACGGCGAACCGGTGAAACGCGAGCGCGCCGAACGGTTCGCATCCGATGGGCGGATCGTCGCGATCGGGTCGTCCACCGGCGGGGTGGAGGCGTTGATCGCGGTGCTGTCGCGGTTTCCGGCGAATTGTCCGCCGGTCTTGATCGCGCAGCATATGCCGGCGACCTTCACCAGAAGTTTTGCCGAGCGGCTCAACCGGCTGTGCGCGCCCGAGGTGGCGGAGGCGGAAGACGGGATGCCGGTATTGTCAGGGCATGTCTATCTGGCACCGGGCAGTGCGCATCTGGAGATCGCGCATCCTGGCAAGCCACGCTGCCGGTTGCATGAGGGCGAGCGGGTCAGCGGGCATCGGCCTTCGGTTGATGTGTTGTTCGGCTCGGTGGCGCGGGTGGCGGGCGCGCGATCGCTCGGGGTGATCCTGACCGGGATGGGGCGGGACGGGGCGCAGGGATTGCTGGACATGCGCCGCGCGGGTGCGGAGACGATCGGGCAGGATGAGGCCAGTTGTATCGTCTATGGCATGCCGAAAGTGGCGTTCGAGATCGGTGCGGTCGCCCGGCAACTGCCGCTCGGAAAAATGGCCGATCACATTCTTCGCAGCACCAACCTTCATAACAGGGAGAGAGTGTGATGCCGCAGGCGAGCACCCTGACGATTCTGGTCGTCGATGATCAGCAGACCATTCGCAGCCTTGCCAGGATGGCGCTGGAGCAGTTGAAGATCGGCGAAATACTCGAAGCCTCCGATGGCGAGGAGGCGCTCAAGGTGATTTTGACCCGCAAGACACCGATCCATCTGATCATTTCCGATTACAACATGCCCAATCTGAATGGGTTGAGCCTGTTGCGGGCCGTGCGCGCCCATCCGCCGATCAGCAAGACCGCGTTCATCATGCTGACCGGGCGGGCCGACAAGCAGATGGTGCTGACCGCGGTGGAGCACGGCGTCAACAACTATCTGGTCAAGCCGTTCACGCCGGAGTCGATGCGCGAGAAGATCGAGGCGGTAATCGGTGCGTTGAAATGAGGCCAGCGACGGCGCCGGAGGTCATTTTCGAACGCAGGATCAACATCGTGCAGGGCGAGCAGCAGGTGTCGAGCGACCCGGCTGTGGTGCTGACGACCATTCTCGGCTCGTGCATCGCGGCCTGCCTGTGGGATCGGGAGGCGGGGATCGGCGGGATGAACCATTTTCTGCTGCCGGGCGATCGGGCCGATCCGGGTCGGGGGGCGGTGCATGGCGATGCCATGCGCTATGGGGCCTATTCGATGGAGCTGCTGGTCAACGGGCTGCTCAGGCAGGGGGCGCAACGCCGCCGCCTGCAGGCGAAATTGTTCGGCGGATCGTGCATGATGGCCGGATTGACCGATGTCGGCACGTTGAACGCGACATTCGCGGAGCGGTTTCTGCAGGCGGAGGGAATCGTGATCGTGGGGGGCAGCCTGCGCGGCAATCAGGGGCGGCGGGTGCAGTTCTGGCCGGTGTCCGGGCGGGCGCGACAGACCTTGCTGAGCCGCGGCGATGATACGGTGTCGCGGGCCGAGGCCAACCGCGCTCCGCCGCCATCGTTCGCCACGGCCGGGACGGTGGAGCTGTTTTGAGCCAGTCACAGGTATCGATCGGCGAGCTGTTGATGAATGTCGAAGCCGAGCTGGTCGAACTCGGGCGTCTCGCGGAGCAGTTCCAGATGGTTCTGGGGCCGGCGATGCTGCGGGCGGCGGATGATTTCGCGTGTCATCAGGAGGCGCAGATGATCGATCTGATCACGCAGCGGCTTTATGGGCTGAGCGATTTCATGCGGGCGTTGCGCCCCTCGGTGCCGGAGGCATGGGCGGTCGACCCCGATGCGGCGGCGCGGGTGGTCACGCTCGGGGATATGGCGTGCCGGTTGCGCGGTGTGCCGCAACAGATATCCAGCCATCCGGCTGGTGAATTCGAGGCGTTTTGACGCAGGGCTGGCGCGGGCCTCACCGGAGGGGTTGATTGTGCCGCGCCCTCGCGCGGCCAGCGCGCTCCGGAGGGAGCCGGTCCCCGGTTGCGGATGTTCGGTGAGGTGGGCAGCCTGCCGTCGCCGGACTAAAAGGGATCGGCATGACGAGGGATACCATCATGATCGGGCTGGGGTTCGCCGGTCTCGCTGTGCTGGCGGCCGCCGCCGCGCTGGCGTGGGCCGCGCAGGCGGTGGTGCGCGCGCTGGTGCCGATCCTGGCCGGGTTTCGCGCGCCGGTCCGCCTGGTGCCGCGCCGCCTGCATCCGCTGCTCGACCCTGCACGCGCCGAACTGCCCGGTATCGCCACGCTCGGCGTGCTGCTGATCGCGAGCCTGTGGCTGCTGTTCGGCGTGATGCAGGATCTGATCGCCGGCGATCCGCTGGTCCATGCCGATCATGCGGTGCTGCACCTGTTGCTCTCGCTCCGGGTCGGCTGGGCGGTGCGGCTGGCGGTTTGGTGGAGCGCTCTCGGAAGTGGTGCCGTGGTGGTGGCGCTCGGCATTGGCATCGTGCTCTGGCTCGATCGCCAGCGTGCCTGGCGCGCCATGGCCTATGCGATCACCGCGGCGATCGGGGCGATCCTGTTCGCCGCCGGGCTCGATGTCGCGCTGGACCGGCCCGCGCCGTTCCTGCGCCCGGCCGGGCTGAGCCTGCTGCCGTTTCCCGGCACCCATCTTGCGGTGCTGACCGCCCTGCTCGGCTTCATGGGCGTGGTGATCTGCCGCACCATCGGCGCGGCGGGGCGGATCGCGGTGGTCGCCGCCATGCTGGTGTTTCTCACGGGGCTGCTCGCGGCGCGGCTGTATCTCGGCGCCGATTATCTCTCGACCGCTCTGGAGACCGTCGCCTTCGGGGCCGCCTGGGCGGCGCTGCTCGGGTTTGCCTATCTGGTCCACCCCGCCGAGGCGGTTCGCCCGGCGGGGCTGGGTGTCGCGATCCTGCTCCTGATCCTCGGGGTCGGCGGCGTGTCGGGAGCCTTGGGCCAGCGGGCCGCGCTGCGCGATGCGACGCTGGCGCGCGGCAGCCTGATCATGTCGCGCAGCATTTGGCTGCACGGCGGCTGGGCGCGCCTGCCGCGCCGGTCGCTCTCGCTGCTCGGTGATTACAGCCGCCCCTTCCCGGTGCAGTTTCTCGGCGCGCCGCGCGTGCTGCGGCGTGATCTGATGGACCATGGCTGGCACCCGCCGCCACCGTGGAATGCCGCGACGCTGCTGCGCTTTCTCGGCATCGGCACGCCACCCGGCGCGCTACCGGTGATGCCCCGCTTCGATGACGGGCGGCTGCCCGCGCTGGTCCTGATCCTTACCGGCGGCACCCTGCCGGCCAACCGGCGGCTGGTGTTCCGCCTGTGGCGCTCGCCCGTTCTGGTGCCGTCGCGCACGGGCGGATTTGCCCGTATCTGGCTCGGCGCGGTTTCGCTCGAACGCATCGGCCATCCCGGATCGATCATGGCGCTGCCGCAGGAGGTCCGAAGCCATGGCCAGGCCCGGCATTGCCTGATCCGCGCGCTTGGCGCGCCGATCACGGTCGCTCGCGCCGATGGCCACACGCCTCTCCGCCTCGCTTTCGTGGCACCGTCCCGGACAGGTGCGCCATGAAGCTCCTGATCGTCGAGGACGAACCCAAGACCGCCGGGTTTCTGAAAAAAGGGCTGGAGGAAAACGGCTTCAGCGCCGATATCGCGACCGATGGAGCGATTGCGGGCTCGCTGATCCGCCACGGCGGCTATGATCTGGTCATTCTCGATGCGATGCTGCCCGGCATCGATGGCTGGACCCTTCTGAAAGAGATGCGCCAGCGCCGCGACCAGACGCCCGTGCTGTTCCTCACCGCGCGCGATGCGGTGGCCGACCGGGTGCAGGGGCTCGAACTCGGCGCGGATGATTATCTGGTCAAGCCGTTCGCGTTTTCCGAACTGCTCGCGCGCATCCGCACCATTTTGCGCCGGGGGCCGCAGCGTCAGGCCGCGACGGTGCAGGTCGCCGATCTGGTGATCGATGTGCAGCGCCACCGCGCGCTGCGGGCGGGCCGCCTGCTCGATCTGACGCCGAAGGAGTTTCTGCTGCTCGCCCTGCTCGCCCGCCGCGCCGGGGATGTGATCACCCGCACCCTGATCGCCGAACAGGTCTGGGACATCAATTTCGACAGCGGGGCCAATGTGGTCGATGTCCACATGCATCGCCTGCGCGCCAAGGTGGACGACCCGTTCGCCGCCCGGCTGATCCACACCGTGCGCGGCATCGGCTATGTGCTCGAGGACCGCTCCGGTGCCTGATCAGGGCGGATCACCCGCAGCGCGCGCGGTGCGGCCGATCCCGCCGCCCACCGCCGGCTCGATCGTGATCCGCATGACCGCGTGGTATGCCGGGACCAGTTTCCTGCTCATCCTGATCGCGGCCAGCGTGCTGTAC
>JAQTXO010000165.1:0-5218 GCA_028688765.1 Acidiphilium sp.
ACGACATGCTCGACCGCATCACCAAGCTGATGAACGGGGTGCGCGAAGTATCGAACGCGATTGCGCATGATCTGCGGACGCCGATCACCCGCGCGCGGGCCCGGCTGGAGGATGCCGCCTCCCACGCGCGCACCGAGGAGGAATTGCGCGGCGCGGTCGACCGGGCGACCGGGGAACTGGACGGGGTGTTCAAGGTGTTTCAGGCGCTGTTGCGGATCGCGGAGATCGAGGCGGGGGCCCGGCGCTCGGCTTTCGCCAATATCGATCTCACCCCGGTGCTGGAGGATCTGGCGGAGTTTTTCGAGGCGGTGGCCGAGGAACGGCACATTGCGATCGATACCCGCTGGCCGCCCGACCTGCCGATGGTGGGCGACCGGGACATGCTCCAGCAGGCGGTCGCGAATCTGCTGGAAAACGCGATCAAGTTTTCGCCGCCCGATCATCGTGTGGCCATTTCGGCGCGGATGGATGCGGCGAATATCGAGATCGAGATCGCGGATGAGGGGCCGGGGATTCCCGAAGCCGATCGCCCCCGCGCAACCGAGCGGTTTTACAGGGGCGAACTGGCGCGCTCGACGCCGGGGACCGGCCTCGGCCTCGCGCTGGTTGCGGCGATCGCGCAGCTGCATGGCGGGGTGTTGCGCCTCGAAGATAATGCGCCGGGGCTGCGGGCGGTGCTGGTGCTGCCGCGCCGGGCGCTCAATCCGGAAGCGACCTTGCGGATCAAGCTGTGGGCCCAGACGGTTCGCAAGGCGGAGACGCAGAGCGGGGCCGACGCTCAGCGCGGGGCGTAGGCAACGCGGGATCAGACGGTGGGGCGCGATTTCAGCAGATCGCGGATTTCGGTCAGCAACAGCTCCGAAGGCGTCGGCGGTGGTTCGACCGCGGGCGCCGGGGGCGGTTTGCGGTAGAGTTTCTGGATCAGCCGGACCATCCAGAAGATCGCAAAGGCGACGATGACGAAATTGATGATCGCATTGATGAACAGGCCGTAGTTCAGCGTGACTGCGCCGGCTTTTTTGGCTGCCGCAAGGGTGGGTTCGACCGTGCCTTTGAGGGTGATGAAATGGTTGGAGAAATCGACGCCGCCGGTGATCAGGCCGATCACCGGGTTGATGATATTGGCCACCAGACTGGAGACGATGCCGGTGAAGGCGGCGCCGATGACGACGGCGACGGCGAGATCGACGACATTGCCGCGCAACAGGAAAGTCTTGAATTCGTCCACCCACCCGGGGGTTTTCGGCCGGAACGATTGCGACACGTCGATCTCCCTGTCTGCTCGCGGTCGCGTGTAAATCATTATCCGGTGGCGGACCAGCTTCAAATTAGAGACGTGACTGGGCCCATCTTGCGGCTTCCGCAACGACCGGGTCGGGGTCGGCGGCGAGGATCGCGGCGCTTTCGCGCAAGGCGGGATCGCCAGAATTGCCTATGGCGATGGCGACGTTGCGAACGAAACGGTTGCGACCGATCCGTTTGATCGGGCTGCCGGCGAACAGGGTGCGGAACCCGGCATCGGTCAGGCGCGCAAGGCCAGCGAGGGGCGGGGCGATAAGCTCTTCGCGGGCGGCGAGTTTGTGTTCGCGCCCGGCGCTCGCGAATTTGTTCCAGGGGCAGACGGCGAGGCAATCGTCGCAGCCATAGATGCGGTTGCCGATGGCGGCGCGGAACCGGTCGGGGATCGGGCCATCGTGCTCGATGGTGAGGTAGGAGATGCAGCGGGTCGCGTCGAGCCGGTAGGGGGCAGGGAAGGCATCGGTCGGGCAGGCCGCCTGGCATCTGGTGCAGGAGCCGCAGCGATCGGCGTGGGGGGGATCGGCGGGCAGGTCGAGCGTGGTCATGATTTCGCCGAGCAGCAGCCAGGAGCCGTGGGTGCGGGAGACGAGGTTGGTGTGTTTGCCCTGCCAGCCGAGGCCGGCGGCGGCGGCCAGCGGTTTTTCCATGACCGGCGCGGTATCGACGAAGACCTTGATGCCGGCGGATGCGCGCGCGGTGATGAACTGGGCGAGGTGTTTGAGTTTGCCTTTGATGATGTCGTGATAATCGCGGTTGCGGGCATAGACCGAGATGTTGCCGCGATCGGGGTAGGCGAGTGTCGCGAGCGGGTCGGTGCCCGGGGCGTAGGACAGGCCGAGGGCGATGACGCTGACCGCTTCGGGCCAGAGGGTGGCCGGGTCGGCGCGTTGGGCGGTGCGTTCGGCAAGCCATGCCATGGTGCCGTGATGGCCAGCGGCGAGGTAGGACTCGAGGTTCGCGCGATGTTGCGGGGTGAGGCGGGCGGCGGTGAAGCCGATCGCATCGAAGCCGAGCGAAGCGGCGCGGGTGGTGATGGCGACCTTGAGGCTTGGCGGCTCAGCCACGGCCGCGATAGGGGGCGACGCCCTGATCGGGCAGGAAGACACCTTCGGGCGGGCTGCCGGTCTGCCAGAACACATCGATCGGGATGCCGCCGCGCGGATACCAGTAGGCGCCGATCCGCAGCCAGCGCGGGGCGAGCAGATCGATCAGGCGTTCGGCGATCATCATGGTGCAGGCTTCGTGGAAGGCACCGTGGTTGCGGAACGAAGCGAGGAACAGCTTGAGCGATTTGCTTTCGACGATCCAGGCATCGGGGATGTAATCGAGCACGATATGGGCGAAATCGGGCTGACCGGTCATCGGGCAGAGCGAGGTGAACTCGGGGCAGGTGAAGCGAATGACGTAGGCGCGGCCTTGTGCGGGGGCGGCGACGCGTTCGAGCTCGGCCTCTTCGGGGGTTTCCGGCGCTTTGGTGTAGTGGCCGAGCTGGTGGAGGCCGGCGTAACGGTCATCGGTCATCGGTCTGGGTCCATCCTTCGCGGGCGGTGGCAGCGTAGGCCGCGAAACCGCCGGTCTCGATTGCGTCGCGCGCGCCGCGCATCAGGGTTTGATAATAGGTGAGGTTATGCCCGGTCAGGAGCATCGGGCCGAGCATTTCCTCGCAGCGGAACAGATGGTGCAGATAGGCGCGGGAGTGGCGGGTGCAGAGGGTGCAGGCGCAGCCGGGATCGAGCGGGGCGGGATCATCGGCGAAGCGGGCGTTGCGCAGGTTGAACACGCCGCGCGAGGTGTAGGCGCGGCCGGTGCGGCCCGCGCGGGTCGGCATCACGCAATCGAACATATCGACGCCGCGGGCGATCGATCCGAGCAGATCGTCCGGCGTGCCGACGCCCATGAGGTAGCGCGGGTGGGTGGCGGGCAGGAGGTTGGTGGTGGCATCGAGGGTTTCGAACATCGCTGGCTGACCTTCGCCGACCGCGAGGCCGCCGATGGCGTAGCCTTCGAAGCCGATCGCGGTGAGGGCGGTGGCGGATTCGGCACGGAGGTCGGGGTAGATGCCGCCCTGGACGATACCGAACTGGCCGTAGCCGGGGCGGGGGGTGAAGGCATCGCGCGAGCGGGCGGCCCAGCGCATCGACAGGCGCATCGAGGCGGCGGCTTCATCTGCCGTGGCGGGGAATTTGGTGCATTCGTCGAACGCCATGGTGATGGTGGCGTCGAGGTCGTGCTGGATGGCGGTGGAGGATTCCGGGGTCAGGTGGTGGGCCGAACCGTCGAGATGCGAGCGGAAGGTGACGCCGATTTCGTCGAGCTTGCGGAGTTTGGCGAGGGACATGACCTGGAATCCACCGGAATCGGTGAGGATGATACCGGGCCAGTCCATCATGCGGTGCAGGCCGCCGAGGGCGGCGACGCGGGACGAGCCCGGGCGGAGCATGAGGTGATAGGTGTTGCCGAGCACGATTTCGGTGCCGGTGGCGCGGACCTGATCGGCGGTCATGGCTTTGACCGTGCCGGCGGTGCCGACCGCCATGAAAGCGGGGGTTTGCGCGGTGCCGTGGGCGGTGGTGAGGGTGCCGCGCCGTGCGGCGCCGTCGCGCGCGGTGATCGTGAAGCCGAACGCGCTCATGCCGGTTCCAGCAGGCAGGCATCGCCATAGGAGTAGAAGCGGTAGCCTGCGGCGATGGCATGGGCGTAGGCGGCGCGGATCGGCGCGATCCCGGCGAAGGCCGAGACCAGCATCAGCAGGGTGGAGCGGGGCAGATGGAAATTGGTCAGCAGCCGGTCGACCGCGCGGAACCGGTAGCCGGGCAGGATGAACAGATCGGTCTCGCCCGACCAGGGCGAGAGGTGGCCGGTTTCGTCGCATGCCGATTCGAGGACGCGCAGGCTGGTGGTGCCGACCGCGACGATCCGGCCACCGGACGCGCGGGCCCGGTTGATCGCGGCGGCGGCGGCGGGCGAGATTTCGCCGCGTTCGGCATGCATCCGGTGTTCGCTCAGGGTTTCGGTGCGGACCGGCAGGAAGGTGCCGGCGCCGACATGCAGGGTGATGCGGACGAGGTCGATCCCGCGTGCGGCGAGGGCGTCGAGCAGGGCAGGGGTGAAGTGCAGCCCGGCGGTGGGGGCGGCGACCGCGCCTTCGCGGGCGGCGAACATGGTCTGGTAGTCCGCCGCATCGGTTTCGGTCACGCCGGTATCGCGCGGGATGTAGGGTGGCAGGGCGAGGGCTCCGGCAGCGTCGAGCGCGGTGCGGAACGCCTCGCCGGTACGGTCGAACAACAGGTGGGCGGAGCCGTCCTCGTTGCGGGCGGTGACGATGGCGGTGAAGTCCGTGATGCCGTCGATGACGATGGTTTCGCCGACCCGCGCGCGGCGGGCGTTGCGCAGGAGGACGCGCCAGGTGCCGTCCGGCATCGGCCGGTCGAGGGTGATGCCGATGGCGGCATCGCCGCGCCGCCCGGTGAGTTGCGCCGGGATGACGCTGGTATCGTTGACCACGAGGCAGTCGCCCGGCTGCAACAGGGTGGGCAGATCGCGCACGATCAGGTCAGTTACCCCATCGGGGCGGACGTGGAGCAGGCGTGCGGCATCGCGCGGCCGGGCAGGGGAGGCCGCGATGCGTTCGGGCGGAAGCCGGTAGTCGAAATCCGACAGGTTCATTCGCCGAGATAGCTGGAAATCTCGATGAGGTTGCCATCGGGGTCGCGGCAGTAGACCGAGCGCATCGCGCCGAGCGCGCCGATTTTCTGGGCCGGGCCCTCGACGACCGCGACCTTCTGTTCACCGAGATGGGCCACGACATCTTCCATGCCGAGGGCGGTGATGAAGCAGATGTCGAGCGCGCTGGCCTGGGCCTTGGCGGCTTGCGGGCCGGAATCGGAACCAGCCTGGTGGAGGTTGAGGTTCTGCGCGC
>JAQTXO010000165.1:5228-6432 GCA_028688765.1 Acidiphilium sp.
CCGCAGCGCGATGCGCTTGTCCGCGCCGAATTCCTCGCGTTCCATGCCGAGCACGCGTTCGTACCAGTCGGCAGTGACGCCGAGGTCGCTGCAGGTGAGGACGACGTGATCGATCCGGTCGATGGTGAATTTCATGTCAGTTCCGCAAAGAAGTCGTTGCCGCGCGGCAGTGCCGAAGGCGCTGCGCGCCAAGCTGAGGGAAGGTGCGCCTCGATGGCCATCGTCATACCAGTTCCGCGAAAAAGTCGTTGCCCTTATCGTCGATGACGATGAAGGCCGGGAAGTCCTCCACCTCGATTTTCCAGATCGCTTCCATGCCGAGTTCGGGATATTCGAGCAGCTCGACGTGGCGGATATTGTCGCGGGCGAGCACGGCGGCGGGGCCACCGATCGAGCCGAGGTAGAAGCCGCCATAGGTCTTGCAGGCATCGCGCACCGCGCGGGAGCGGTTGCCTTTGGCGAGCATGACGAGGGAGCCTCCTGCGGCCTGGAATTCGGCGACGTAGCTGTCCATCCGGCCCGCCGTGGTCGGGCCGAAGCTGCCGGTTGCCATGCCTTCGGGGGTTTTGGCCGGGCCGGCGTAATAGACCGGGTGATTCTTGAAGTAGTCGGGAAGGCCTTCGCCGCGATCGAGCCGCTCCTTGAGTTTGGCGTGGGCGATGTCGCGCGCCACCACGATGGTGCCGGTCAGGGCGACGCGGGTCTTGATCGGGTGTCTGGACAGTTCGGCGAGAATATCCGGCATCGGGCGGGACAGGTCGATCCGCACGACATCGCCGCCGAGATGAGAATCGGTGATCTCGGGCAGATATTTGGCGGGTTCGGTTTCGAGTTGTTCGAGGAAGACGCCATCCTTGGTGATTTTCGCGCGGATCTGACGATCGGCCGAGCAGGAGACGCCGATGCCGACCGGCAGGGACGCGCCGTGGCGGGGCAGGCGGATCACCCGGACATCGTGACAGAAATACTTGCCGCCGAATTGCGCGCCGATGCCGATGCGGCGGGTGAGGTCGAGGATCTCCTGTTCGAGGGCGAGATCGCGGAAGGCATGGCCGGTGGCATCGCCGGTGGTGGGTAGCGCATCGAGATATTTCGTCGAGGCGAGTTTGACGGTCTTCATGGTCGCCTCAGCCGACGTGCCGCCGATCACGATGGCCAGATGATAGGGCGGGCAGGCCGATGTTCCGAGTGTTTTTATTTTAGT
>JAQTXO010000166.1 GCA_028688765.1 Acidiphilium sp.
CACCGGCGGCAAAGCTCGGCAGATGACGCGGGTGCTCGGACTGGCTGATCCCAGAGGACACGCTGATGATCGTGTCGTAGACGAACTCGATCGGGGCGGCGAGTTCGATGATCCAGCGGTTGCTGTCGGGATCTTCGAGGATCGCCCGTGTCATCGCCGCGAGCAGGGTGCTCTTGCCGTTCTCGACCCCGCCGCTGACGATCACGAAGCCCTGCCGGATCTTGAAATTCGCGAGGATTTCCGGCTCGACGTCGAGATCGGTCAGTCGGGGCGGCACGGCTGGCAGGGTGCGCAGGGTTACGGACCCGCCGTCATTGCCGCGCGCCCGCACGGCGGTCGCATTGACCCGGAAGCGAAGCAGGTGTCGGCGGCTCGGACGAAACTCGTAGCTGACGTCGAAATCCTCACCCGCGCGCAGCCTTGCCTGCCCATCCGCGCCGTAGAGCCGGTTGATCGCCTCCTCGACCTCAGCATCGATCAGGGCGCGGCTGGTGACCGGCATTTCCCGACCGTGGATCCTGATCCAGACAGGGTGGTTGTTCTGCAGGCGGATATCCGATGCGCCCTGTGCGGTCGCCCAGGCCAGAAGATCGTCGAATTCCGATCCGGTGATCCGGATCGTCTCGCCCGGCCAGAGCAGATCGCTCCGGCGGGACGGTTCCATCTGGGGAACCAGCGCGATGACATCGCTCATGAGAGTATCTCCCTCCCTGTCGAGGAGAAGACGTGATCGCGCTCCCGATCTATGAATCCCACGGGCGTGAGGGCGCGCGCGATCCACCGGGGCGGGGAGACGGATAGACAGCGTTTCATCGCGGGACCTCTTGTGTCGGTTGCGATAACGATCGGGGTTGTGTTCATGGCGTGGGCTCCCCGCCGACCCCGCGCAGCAGGGCGGTGAGCAAGCCGACCCGCCGGCCATGACGGTCGGTGACGGTCATGTGCATGACCGGGCGCCGGCGACTCAGGAACCGGCAGGCGCCGACACCGAGTTGACGGATTTTCTGAAAGCGCTGGCTCTGAAAAAAGGCGCTGCCCCACATTGGCCCGGTGTGACCGATGAGGAGGGCCACGGCATGGGGCGGCACCATCCAGGGGTACTCGCCACCGACATGTTCAAGGGGAAAGCCGAGTGTCAGCGACCCTTTGCCGAAATACCGCACCGTGGTCCGGCAGGAGGCTGGCGGGATCGGCGATGCCCCCCGCATCGCTGGCGCGATCGGATGGACCGGGATTTGCGCCCGAGCCGCTCCGGAAATCACCATCAGCGCGGGCAGAACCGCAGCGAGCATGATCGGCGTGGTGCGAAGGAGGCGTGCCATCATGGTGCCTCCCCGATCGGACCACCGGACGGCAGGTAGCCCGGATGCCAGTCGGCGGAGTCCGGATTGAGACCGGGTTGATCGGTGATGCGGACCACCTGGTTGCCGACGAGCATGCGATCGCGCCCGCCCGAGACGTACTGGCGATCGCTCTGCGTGTTGGGCGGCTCGACCAACCCGGCGCGCAGCAGCACGGCGTAGCGCAGCATGCCGATATAATCCGTCTGGAGACGATCGAGATCATCGAGGAAGATCTGGACCGCCTGCTGCTCGCCGAGCGCCCAGCCCTGCGCGACCCAGCGCGACCAGTCGGCTGCTTCGGTCGCATTGTGCGGCATCAGGTTGCGGGGGGGCGGGGTCGGTGCCGACCAGCTGCGCACGAGGAACTCGCGCCAGTTGGGCGATGCGGAGGCGAGCCTCGCCTGTTGGGTGATCTCGTAGACCTTGTCCGTCTGTTTCGCGACCTGACCACCGGGTGCCAGGGCGAAGGCGAACTGGGCCTCGGTGACGATTGGCGGCACGAGCAGGGTCTGATCGTTGCCGATCGGTTGGACCATCCGGCTGAAATCAAAGGTCTTGTCGAGCGTATGGCGGTATTGCGAGAGATCGATATTGATCGTGTAGCTTTCCGCTGCGAGCCCCCCGCGCGCACCATAGGAGAGAGCAGCCTGGCGCAGCGCGTGAAGACGAAGCGGGGAAATCGTCTTGCCGGGGATCTGGCCCGGGCGTGCCGCCTGCAACGCGGCGAGCGAGGGAGGTGCCTGTCCGCCGACGATCTGCCCGTCGATCCGTGCGCCGGCGATCGGCGTGTTGAGGGGATTGGCGTTCGCGGCATAGCCGCGATCAACCGCGCCGACCGACGGGGAGAGCCCGTATTGCGGAAAGCGTGGTACGCTCGCCGGTCCCGGCCCGGCCCAGGCTGGGTGAACCCCAATGAGGGCGATCGGCAAAGTAATCCCGAGACCGGCAATGCGGCGCAGATGCGGGGTTGTCGGCATGATTCCACGCTTTCTCATGAGGGGGGCACGACCCAACCGGCGTCGATCTTGACGACGAGCAGGCGCCAGACCCGATGGCGCATCGCCGTGATCCATGACGACCACTGCGCTTGCGGCATCTGATAGATCTCGAGCACCTGGTTTTGCCGGCGTTCGAACGCGGTTTGCTGGAAATACGGCACTGGGTTGATGCCGCGCGTCTTCAGGAGATACTGGCTGTAGAGATAGGCCGCGACGTCCTCGGCATTGCAGGTCACGAACCGCCCGAACCATCCCGGATGGTCATTGACCGCGTAACAGGACTGGACCGTGCGCGCGACGGCGGGCATTCCCGAGGGGTATTCCGAGACGAAATCGTCCATCCCCGACGACATGAAGGTGTACATCACGACATGCGGGTCATAGAGCATGTTCGCCGAGGCGGTCGGCAACGGAGCGATGGCGGCGGCCGTGACCAGCGCGCAGAATCCGGTCCCGGCGGAGAGCCAGCGCCGCCCTTGTGACGGTTCGTTGCCTCGGCCGATCGGTGGCATGATACCCGTTGCCATCTCAATTCTCCCGATCCGGAGTGCGCGCGACCGGGACGGGCGACGGGCGGGCCGTGGACGCATAAGCGTAACCGACGCTGTTCGCTCCCGACCCGAGGCGCGCTTCGCGAACCGCGCGGACGATCCCGATCACGACCCCGACGCCCATGCCGAGAACCGCATCCCGTATGTCCTGGTGCGACAGCAGTGTAGCGAACGGAACCCTGAAATACGCGGCATGCACCGCGTAGCTCATCGCCACGAAACCGCCGACCGCAATGCCGTAGCGCGTACCCGAGAGCGCGATATCGCCGGCAAAGGCGGCGGCCTCGCCGAACGGCTCGAAAAACCGCGTGACCGGGCCGGGCGGGTCGTGATCGACCGGGCGGATTGACGTACGGGAGTTGAGGGTCATACCGGGTTCCTCTCAATCGGACAGAAGCTGTTGGGGGGCGGAGCCGGACGAGGCTGGCACCGGCTGGGCGCGGATCATGGGTCCGCCCGGATCGATCCCGGAGAGAGCGGGGTTTGCCGGGACCGTCGCTGTCGTGACGGCGGCCGTCGTCACTTTGGCGGGCGCGGCTTCGATCACCGAGATCGTATGAGTCCGTGAATTGATCGAAACGTCCGCCTTCGATCCCGCCTGGATACCGAGTTCACGGATGACCGTGATGACGGGGACGTGATGGACATCGATCGAGACCGGGATCGGGTGGTGCGGGCGGGAGCGTTCGACGATGGCCTGGTAGCCGACGATCTTCGCGAGCGCGCGCACGGCAGGGACGAGATGACCGTGATAATTCCAGCCGATCGGCTGCTGAAGTTCGGCCGGAACCACGGCGGGCAAGCGGGCGGAAGCGAGTTCGGTGACCGGTACGCCGTTGAGCTGCCGGACCGCCGCATCGGTGCGCGCGATCGCCCGGTTCAGCGCGGTCTGGATGTTCGGCATGCCCGGTGTGGCGACGCCAGCTGCTCCGAGGGGTTGCGCCGTGGCGCAGCTGGCCAGTCCGATGAGCCCCGCCGTCCCGATGATCAGTCCAATACGCATGGTCATCCTCCTCACCGGGAGGCTGCCGCCAGACGATGCAAACGGCATCGGTTTTTTTCGAAGGGGGCGCATTATTTTCGGATGACCAGTTTGTCGAACAGGGTATCGATCCGGTCGAGCCCTTCCTGACGGCTCGCGACGTCGAACTGCATCACATCGAAACCATGGACGACGACGTTGCACGAGCCGTTCCGCATCTCGCGGACCGTCATCATGTAAGGATCGCGGATGAACCGCCGCATCCAGACGACGGCGGGTCTTTCGGTCGCTTGCGCCAGGGTGAGCAGCGGCGCGTAAGGACCGATCCGGCGAGGACTACGATCGATTTCCCGCAGCGCCGCTTCCCATTTGACCCGGCGCGCCGGCACCGGCGGATTGGGACGCACCCGTGCGGAGCGAAGCCGCAGCAGACGCGCCGCAGCGGTGCCGAGATCCGGTGCGGTCAGCCGGACATCTACACCGATCGGACCGCTGGAGAGGAACCGGTATCCGATCAAATCCTGACCCCTGCCCACATCGAACCGCAGGATCTGCAGGGTAAAATCCTCGATGAGGACGGCCCATGCCTGGAATGCGTCGCTGAACGGCGCGGGGTCCGCCTGCTCGAACGCCAGCGGGCGACCGAGCAGATCGCGATGAAACTCCCCGAGATAGAAGAGCTTGTCCCAGTGTCCGACATACATTGAATAGAACGACCCGATCGCATCATCGGTGAAGCTGGTCATATCGTTCGGCGCATCGACCGGGATGAGCATCTGCCCCGGATGCGGCATCGGACGCACCGGCGGCATGGCGCTACCCGGCCGCACGGCGAACCACCAGATCGCCCGTCCGCAAGGGTGACGCCATGCCGTAAAGATCGGTGAGCTCGCCGGCGATCTCGTCGATCACGCCGGCTTCGGCGCGATCGTCCGCCTCGCCGCGCTTGAGACGATCGGTCTTGCGCCGTTCGATCTCGGGTTCGGCGGTTCCCTTGGGAAACAGACGCGCGAGACGGTGCCGCGCCTCGGTCGGCCCGAGCCGCTCATAGAGCCGCCGACGCAGCTGCATGTCGAGCGGCGTCGTGCTCAGCGCCCAGATCTCGATCGGGCCGAGGGAGTTCACCAGCATCTGTTCGTAGCGCTGGTTGTTCACGGTGATCTGCATCAGGAATGGCGCGCCGCCCCCGTTCGGATCGGGACCCTTCAGCTTGCGCCGCAGCGTCGAGGCGGCTTCCTCCGACAGTGCGAACCGCTCGATGATGTCGTTCGCCTCCATCTCGTCATCGACCCCGAGCAGGTAGCGCTCGTTGGTGAAACTGATCAGATCGTCGTCGAGATGCTTGATGCTCTGGCTGGTGATCACGACCTGGATGCCGAGCTTGCCGCCTTCGAGCACGTCGCTCGCCACCTGCGCGCGGACGAATTTCGAGCCGCGGGTGCGATGATATTCGTCATAGTCGAGACGCTTGATCGATTCCGTCACGTCGGCGATCCGTTTCGCGTGATAGGTGCGCATCGCGTCCGGCACACGCGCGAGGTCGCGTTCCCGCAGGAAGAAATTACGCGCGATCATGTGCCGCCCGAGCATATACATCAGGCTGGTGGTCCTGACCGCTTCCGGCCGGTCGCCCTTCGGGGCCACCCGATCGAGATCGAGCACGATGACCCGCGCATCCCCGAGATCGATCGAAGTCCGCTGGTTGAGCGAGGGCAGCATCTTGATCAGCGACTTGATGTAGCGCTCGAACACGTCGGGCAGTGGCTCATCGGTGTGCGCGCGGATCTTCTCGAAATTGTCGCGCACCGCCGGCGAGCGGGCGGCAGTGATGAGATCCTCCAGGATCGGCACCGCCCAGCGCTGGGCGAGCCCGGCGAGGCGGTACTCGCCTGCCCGGCACAGCAGATCGACGACCTCCCACCAGAACGCCTCGGGCGCGGGACTCGTCTCCTCACCCGACCCCGATGCCGTGCCAAGCACGTGGCACAGCCCCGGATCGATCCGGTCGATCGCCGCGTCCACCGCGGGCTCGATCCCGCGCTGGTAGACGGCGGGCGCGGTATTGGCCCCACTGTCCGAGCGCATCCGGTAGGCTTCGCTCACGACGAAGCTGATAAACTGGTCCATCCCCTCGAATGGCTTGTCGCTCTCGAGCGAGGTGGTCGCCAGCGACAGGAAATTGGTGAGAAACCCTTCCTCGAGATGCAGCGGGAAGCGGCAGCCCAGCTGGGTATCGAAGATGTTGAAATCATATCCCGGGCCGAACTGCATCTCGATGAACACCGCCTCGCCGCGGCGCTCGGGTGGCAGTTCCTCCTGGAGCAGGAGCACAAGGCCAAGCGCGCCGTTGCCGATGTCGAGCTTACCAATCAGCGGCAGCTTGACTCCCTGATTGCCGGTCGCGGCGCGGCTGAGACACAGCCCGAAATTCATCGCATTGGCGAGCATCGACTTGCCCCGTCGCGGGGCGGCAAGGATGGCGATGAAGACCGCCGGACGCCCGCTTCCGGAGGGATCGTAGGGCCAGATCCGGCCATCGGGCGTGCGGA
>JAQTXO010000167.1 GCA_028688765.1 Acidiphilium sp.
ATGCACGGCGTCGGCGAAATGCTCGGGAGCGAGGAACTCCGAGACCCGCTCATAAGCCTTGTTGTTGGCAAGTAGGGCTCCAAGCAAGGCCTGCTCGGCCTCGAGATTGGCCGGGGGCTGGCGTTGGGACAGGCCGAACAGCGGGGGATCGATGGCATTCATCATGCCCATATTACCCATCCCCGGGCGATCGAGACAGACCCGCCGTCCTCTGAGTCGGGAGAAAAGGGTGGATAACTCGCGGCAGGCGGTGCCGAGACCGGGCGCGACTGCGGATGAGAATTAACTCTTCCATAATTTGTTGGAGTCATAACACCGGAATGACATCGAACCATGAACCGGAATGATCTGCACGATCGCAAGAGCGCGGTGCGTGGGGGATTGCAGGCTGCCGAAGCAATGAGACGGTCGATGCTCCTATGGCAATGGGTAGCTGGCAATCTGATCAGGTTGATGATGAACGTGCTGACAAGCATGGATGAGCGCAATCATCCGATCGAGGTGCGGGAGTCGCTCATCAATGCCCTCTTTGGGCGGATCGCAAACATACTGCTGGTCGGCGTTGCCGGGTTCGGGTGTGGCGTGTTCAGCTTCGAGCGAAGCGGTGCAATTCTGCCGCTTTGGTGCGGTGGTCTCGGGTTCGGCTTCGTTGTCGCCCGGGCAACTCTGATCAGGCAGTTTCAGCGGCAACTGGTCAAGCCTGATGGACGCGGGCTCGACCGATTGACGGTCGGTTTCGGAATTCTCGCCATCGCCTCGTCACTATGCTGGGGCGTCCTGTGCTTCGACTGTCTCGCTCTCTCCGGGGACCAGGTACTGTATACCATGGTGCTTGTAACCACGGTCGCTTCGGCGGGTGGCGTGGCAGCCCGCAATGCCGGAGCACCGCGAATTGCCAAGCTTCAGTTGCTCGCGAGCCTGGTACCGATCATGGCCGGAGCACTGTTTGCCAATGACGATGCCTATGGTTTTCTGCTGATGCTGATACCGGCTTTGCTCTATGGGCTCTTTGAACTGATCGCTGAGATCAACCAGCAGCTCGTTCAATCATTTCGATCCGAACTCAAGCTGTCGAGGATGTCGAATATCGATCACCTTACCCAGATACCCAACCGGCGTCAGTTCGCAAGCCAGTCGGCGGCTGCGCTTGCGACATGCCGCAATCTACGCCAGCCACTTTCCGTGATGATGATCGACGTCGATTTTTTCAAAGCGTTCAACGACAATTACGGGCACCAGGCAGGAGATCGCTGCCTTCAGCAAGTCGCCCGCGTGCTGCGTGATAATCTCCGCCACGAGGGCGATCTGGTCTCGCGCTACGGGGGCGAGGAATTCGCGGTGTCATTGCAGAATGCGACCGAGACGGAGGCTGAATCCGTTGCCGCGAGATTGTGCGGCGCTATCGCTGCCGCAGCGATAGCGCATCGCCATCGGGACGATGCGATCGACATCGTGACCGTCAGCATCGGGGTGGTCGCGAGCGACCGGCCGTTCGAAGGCATCGATCAACTGGTTAACGCGGCGGACAAGGCGCTTTACGCCGCCAAACGCGGCGGCAGAAACAAGGTTGTCGTTGCTCGGCACGCGTATCCGCCCGATCTCGCTGTCGTATGATCAGGCCACGACGCGTCCTTCGAGTGGATAAGCCGGGTCGGTGTAGCCTGGAGTGGAAGGGTGACCCGGTGGAACCAGACGGTCGACCAGCGCTTCGTCTTCGGCGGTGAAACGATAGGTCAATCCGCCCTGGTAGTCGTCCCACTGCGCTTCCGTGCGGGGGCCGGCGATGGGTGCGGTGATCAGGCGGTTGTTGAGCACCCAGGCGATTGCAAACTGTCCGGGCGTGATGCCGCGTTCAGCGGCATGAGTTACGATGGTTTGCGCGATGTCGAGACTTTCCCTCCGAAATTCGGTTTCCATGATGCGCTTGTCGCCCCTTCCGGCGCGGCTGTCTGCAGCGGGCGCCGCGTTGGGGGCATATTTGCCGGTCAACACGCCGCGCGCCAGTGGACTATACGGGGCCACCCCGATGCCGAAATGGGCGCAAGCCGGCAGGATCTCGACTTCGGGCATCCGGTTCAACGCGTTGTAATAGGGTTGGCTGACCACCGGGCGCGCAATACCGATATCGTCGCATAGGCGGCAGATCTCGGCGATCCGCCACGCTCTTACATTGGACACTCCGAAATGACGGATCGCACCGGTCCTGATCAGATCCGCAATGGCGCCGATAGTCTCGGCGAGAGGTGTCGCCGGATCTTCACGATGAATATAGAGGATATCGATCGTCTCGGTCTTGAGACGCCTAAGGCTGTCGTGCACAGCCCGGAATGCGTGTGCCCGGGACAGGCCGCGATCGTTGGGTCCCGGGCCAACCGCATTGGCGAATTTCGTCGCCAGTATCCACTGGTTCCGGTTCGACGCGATTGCGCGACCGGTGATTTCTTCGGAGCGGCCGCTATTATAGACGTTTGCCGTGTCAATAAAATTGATGCCTTGGTCAGCGGCCCGATCAATGATCCGCCGCGCCGTCGCCTCATCGGTCGCGCCGCCGAACATCATCGTACCGAGGCAAAGCGGTGACACTTTCAGTCCTGAGCGGCCGAGGTTGCGGTATTGCATCGTGCTGTCCTCATATTGCTGGTTCAAGTCCCTCATGTCCGTTAAGCCCGACACTCCGACAAGGGGTGGATCGCGGATCACCCATGCTCATATGGGTGAAAGCATCGTGGAAAGGATCAATCACCTATGGAATACGTCAAACTGGGCCACACCGGGCTTGATGTCTCACGGATCTGCCTGGGTTGCATGAGTTATGGTGTTCCCGATCGCGGCCCGCACGCTTGGACGCTCGACGAAGCCACCAGTCGCCCCTTCATCAAGGCGGCGCTCGACGCCGGTATTAACTTCTTCGACACCGCCAACGTTTACTCCGATGGCACCAGCGAGGAAATCGTCGGGCGTGCTCTTAAGGATTTCACAAGCCGTCACGATGTGGTGATCGCGACCAAGGTGAATGGCCGCATGCACAAGGGGCCCAACGGTGCCGGGCTGTCGCGCCGCGCGATCATGGCCGAAATCGATAACAGCCTGCGCCGCCTCGGCACCGATCATGTCGATCTCTATCAGATCCACCGCTGGGATTATCGCACCCCGATCGAGGAAACTCTCGAAGCGCTGCATGATGTCGTGAAAGCCGGCAAGGCCCGCTATATCGGTGCATCCTCGATGTACGCTTGGCAATTTGCCCAGGCATTGGCAATCGCCGAACGCCACGGCTGGACTCGTTTCGTCAGCATGCAGAATTACATCAATTTGCTCTATCGCGAGGAAGAACGGGAGATGTTGCCACTCTGCCGCGCCGAAGGCATCGGCGTGATCCCGTGGAGTCCGTTGGCTCGCGGTCGCCTTACCCGCGACTGGGATACCAGTAGCGCGCGCTCCGAAACCGACGAATTCGGCAAAACCCTCTACGCCGGGACCCAGGACGCCGATCGTAAGGTCGTCGAAGCGGTCGCGGCCGTGGCGGGTGAGCGCGGCTTGTCGCGCGCTCAGATTGCCCTGGCTTGGGTCCTGGGCAAACCGGGCATCACATCGCCGATCATCGGGGCCACTAAAATCGAGCATCTGAATGACGCCGTCGGTGCGGTGAAAATCAAGCTGAGCGAGGACGAGATCGTTCGCCTTGAGGCACCCTACGTGCCTCATCAAGTGATTGGTTTTTCCTGACCAATTGACCAATCTGGCAGAATTCGATAATTCATTGTTTATGGAATTATCGAATTCATTGGCAGATCATTCATCCGCCGACGCGACTTGGATGGTCACCGCGCTGGCCGGCCTTGCCCACCAGCATCGTCTGGCCGCGTACCGCTTGCTGGTCGAGGCCGGGCCGCCTGGGATGGCGGCGGGAGAGATCGCCGCGCGGATAGGTGTCGCCCCCTCTTCGTTGACGTTTCATGTCCAATCCCTGTTGCGAGCAGGCATCGTCACCCAGCGCCGCGCAAGCCGTCAGATCATCTACGCCGCTGATTTCGCCGCCATGAACGCGTTGATTGGCTTTCTGGTCCGGAATTGCTGCGGTCAGGACGAGGCGTCCTGTACGCCAGTCTGCAATCCCGCGCGTCCCGCATCAACGAACACTGTGATCCCTCGATCCGCATGAATGTCGCCATTTACCACAATCCTGCCTGCGGCACCTCGCGCAACGTGCTTGGCTTTATCCGGGAAGCGGGCATCGAGCCCACGATCATCGAATATTTGAAAACCCCGCCCACCCGCGCCGAACTGATCGAACTGATCGCCCGTATGGGTATCCCGGTCCGCGCCCTGTTGCGTGAGAAGGATACGCCCTATGCCGAACTCAGGCTTAATGACCTGTCCCTGACCGACGACGCGTTGCTCGACGCCATGATGGCCCACCCCATTCTGATCAACCGACCCATCGTGGTCACACCGACCATGGTTAAACTCTGCCGCCCCTCGGAGACGGTTAAATCCCTCCTGTCCTGAACGACCGGACATTCTTCGGGTCTTTCTTCCAGGAAAACGATTATCGCCAAGGTCCCATGCTCGCTCTCGCGCTCTTCATCGCCACCCTGATATTCGTCATCTGGCAACCACGCGGCCTCGGCATCGGCTGGAGCGCCATGGCTGGCGCGTTTGTCGATCTTGCACTCGGCGTCGTCCACTGGCGTAACATTCCCACCGTCTGGCACATCGTCTGGAACGCGACCTTCACTTTCGTCGCCCTGATCATCATTTCGCTCCTGCTTGATGAAGCCGGGCTGTTCCGGTGGGCATCACTTCATGTCGCCCGCTGGGGTCGCGGACGCGGTCGCATTCTGCTGCCGCTGATCATCCTGCTCGGTGCGGCCATTGCCGCCGTGTTTGCCAATGACGGCGCCGCCCTGCTGCTCACCCCGATCGTGATGGCGATCCTGGTCAGTCTCGAATTCCCACCCGCCGCCGCACTCGCCTTCATCATCGCAACCGGCTTCGTCGCCGATACCGCCAGCCTGCCTCTGGTGATCTCTAATCTGGTCAATATCGTCAGCGCCAATTTCTTCAAAATCGGCTTCACCCGCTACGCGACGGTGATGGTCCCGATTGATATTGTGTCGCTGATCGTGACCCTCGGGGTTCTAGGCACGATGTACCACCGTACTGCGGACCGAACCTATGTCGTTGCAGCACTCGATGTCCCTGCCTCCGCCATCCGCGATCCGCTGGTGTTCCGGGCCGCCTGGCCGGTTCTACTACTGTTGTTGGCTGCATATTTTATTACGGCACCGTTCGGTGTGCCGGTTTCCTTTGTCACGATCATCGGCGCTGTCGCACTGTTGGCTATCGCCGGGCGCCTGGGCACTCGTAGTGCTCCAGTCATCGATATCCACCGGGTCCTGCGCGGTGCGCCCTGGCAGATCGTGATTTTCAGCCTCGGAATGTATCTGGTGGTGTATGGCCTGCGCAATGCCGGCCTCACCAACGATATCGCCCGGGCGCTCCGGCTGTTCGCAGCGCATGGCATATGGACAGCCTCGTTCGGTACCGGCATTCTGGCTGCCCTGTTGTCATCGATCATGAACAACATGCCGAGCGTGCTGGTCGGCGCATTGGCCATCAACCATCTGCCACACGTCGCCCCGCCTATTCGCGACGCCATGATTTACGCCAATATCATCGGCTGCGACCTTGGTCCGAAATTCACCCCGATCGGCAGCCTTGCCACCCTGCTATGGCTTCATGTGCTCGCGCAAAAGGGGACCACCATCACATGGGGAAAATACATGAAGATCGGCCTGCTCATCACCCCGCCTGTCCTGATCGCCACTCTCACAGCGCTCGCCCTGTGGTTGCCGATCGTGGGATCAAGTACCCATGGATGATCTGCCCGCCTTGCTGCCCGATCTCCTCAATCCGCCCGATTTCGCGCACCTCGAACCTGCGGTGCGCGCCATTCATAAGCCCCGAGTCCTGCTGCTTTGCGGCTCGCTGCGCACCCGATCCTATTCCCGCCTGCTGATTGAGGAAGCCGCCCGCCTGCTCGATTTCATGGGAGCAGAAACCCGCATTTTCGACCCGCGTGACCTGCCCGTGACCAACACTGTTCCACCCGACCATCCCAAGGTGCAGGAACTGCGCAACCTGTCGGTCTGGTCCGAGGCCCAGGTCTGGTGCAGCCCGGAAATGCACGGCGCGATTACCGGGGTGATGAAAAACCAGATCGACTGGATCCCGCTGGAACTCGGCGCTGTCCGCCCGACCCAGGGCCGCGTCCTCGCCGTGATGCAGGTCTCGGGAGGATCGCAGAGCTTTAACGCCGTCAACACACTCCGCCTGCTCGGACGCTGGATGCGGATGGTCACCATCCCCAATCAGTCGAGTGTCGCGAAGGCCTA
>JAQTXO010000168.1 GCA_028688765.1 Acidiphilium sp.
ACGTTGATCTTGTCACCTGGCGCCCACGATTTTTGCGTTTTCATCCCTACAATATGGGTGGTACCAACGACCGCCGTCGCCGGAATTAGCGCAGATGGCGGCGAGCACCAAGAATGAGGCAGACCCTCTTTAGGGTAGCCTGCTCGATCAGTTCACGTTGCCGGTCCAACGCCTCGAAAACCTGGCTTTGTGTGAGCCGTTTGTGACCGGCATCCAGCAGCTGTCGGCGCACTGCGTTGATCTCGGATAGCGTGACAGCAGGTAAGCGGCGGTCGCTATAGGGAATTGGCCAATACGCACCATCGATATCACGCAAATAGACTTGCGACATGTCGCGCGGGTCATATCGAATCAGGAATTTTTGGCGCGGCCTGGACAAGAAAGTTGATATGACGGCGTCAGAGTAAGTGACGTTGAATAGCGAGACGCCGCCGCGTTGAACACTTCGCTTCCGGAACGGCAAGAAATCAAGATAAAACTTGTCCGCATTTGGCGCGGTTCTCAACGGTCGGCTCGCCTGCGCTACTGCCTCGGTCCACGCCGTAATCGGTGCTTTGCCGAGCGCCCGATGCACTGAGTGGTGATAGACACCAGCGATCTGATGCACGAGCCAGGTTTCGAGTTCCCCCATCGTCATCACGGCTGCTGCCTCCGAATCGTAAGCCCCGCGCTGTATGGTGTTGCTGGACGTGGAGCCTGGCAGCAGATGCACAGCCCCCATCATCGTTCCGATCAGCCTTTCGATGTGCCCGCCCCAGTGAGGTTGCGCTGGCGGCCGGTAATCGACCTTGATCCCATATTGCTGAACCCCTCGTGAAAGCGCATGCGAATGAAATTCCTTCGCATTATCGAGATGAATACGATCGGGAATGCCATACATCGGCCACGCAACGTCCACTCTCCTGCCCCGCAAATACCTGTCTTTCGGGAGAACAACGTGGCTCAATACCAACGCCACCGCGAGCGCCGAGGGTCGTTCGAGACTCAGGTAAAACCCGGCAACCGCCCGCGTGGCAACGTCGATTGCCAACGTCAGCCATGGACGGCCAATGGGCAGCCGGCTCCCCTCGGCCACCACAATGACGTCGGTCAGGGTATGGTCAATCTGCACAAGCGCAAACGGGCTGTCGGATACCAAGTGACCGGCGACCCTCGCCGTCACGGCACGAGCGCGCGTCACGCCTGGCTGTGACAATGGATTCTGGCCCACTTGTGCTGATGAATTCTGGCCCACCTCCGGGGGTTGGACAGGCAGTGCCGCCCCGCGGGGCGGCACTGCCTGTCAGCGGTTGTTTTTTTCCTTTCTATTCATGATTTTCTGGCCGCCCGTTGCGCCGTGGTGCGGCGGAAGCGGTAGGAGTCCGTGCCGGTTGTGATGATGTGGGCGCGGTCGGTCAGGCGGTCGATCAGCGCCTTGCACAGGCGCGGATTGGGAATGACCTGCGACCATTCGGAGAACGGCAGATTGGTGGTGACGATCACCGCCGCCTTCTCCGCCCGGTCGGCGATCACCTGGAACATCAACTCGCACGCCGTCTCCGCCAGCGGCACGTAGCCGAGTTCGTCGATGCAGATCAGGTCGAGCCGTTCCCAGCGGCCGAGCGCCCGGCTGAGTTGGTTGGCGTGTGCCGCCTCAGCGAGTTCGTTGATCATCGCTGTTGCCGTGGTGAACCGCACCCGCCGGCGCTGACGGCAGGCGGCCACGCATAACCCCGTCGCCAGATGCGTCTTCCCGGTGCCCGCTTCGCCGATCAACAGGATCGGCTCCGCCCTGGTCACGTAATCGCCCGCGGCGAGATCGCGCAGTTGCGCCGCCGAGACGCCCGAGCGATCGAACTCGAACCCCTCCAGCGTCTTCATCCTGGGCAGCCTTGCTTCCTTCAATTGAATTAAGGCCGTGGGTCGAACGGTTCTGATAAGCGGACCAGATTGGAACCATGGACCTCTATGAACCGCGCGAGACGCGACCGACGCGATCATGGATTGTCGGCTGCGTGGTCCCGCGGCAAGGATGACGTGATTGCCGGATGGCAATCGTCCTCGAACACCATGCGAGCCTTGATTATCGTATCCTGAGCATAGGCCAATCATATTGTTCCGGGACCGAACGCCAGCCATTCGAGGTAACGGATCATCAGGCCCGTCACAGTCAGCGCCGACAAAGCGCAGGCGCAGGATGACGCCGTCCGCTTCGAGGATCGACGCTCGGAAGCCGATAGAATCGTTCGGCATTTCGGCCGAAAATTGCGGGTTCTGCAGAGGGCATGGCGGTCCGGACAAATTCCGACGCGAGTACAAACCAATCTTGATATGTGCTCGCCAGGTTGAGAACCGGCCAGTCACTGCCCCACATCAACCGGTCGGCGCCGAAATGGTCGATAAGGACCTGCATGTACGGTGCGGCATCGCTGCTGATGCCGTTAGGACCGAGTTCGGTCAGCAGACCCGAGAATTTGCAGGCGATATCCGTCTGCGCGGCAATGAGCGCCATCATTGCGGACCAGCGCGAAAGATCGCCGCTGGCGATGTCGGGTTTGCCGCCATGGTCGATGACCATCGCAAGCCCGGGATGCCGCGCGGCCAGGGTGATGCAGCGGGGCAGGTGGATCGGACGGATCAACAGATCGAGCGACAGTCCTGCCGCCGCCATCGCATCGAGGCCGCGTGCGACATCGGGGCGCAAGATCCAGTCCGGGTCGCCGATATCCTGGAGCATCGGCCGCAATCCCCGCAACAGCCGGTCGTGCGAGAGGGTCAGGATTCGCGCCGGTGCATCGGGGGCGGCAAGATCGGTCCAGCCAATCACCCCCCGGACGAAGCCATCGGATCGGTGCGCGATGTCCAGCGGATAGCGGGTTTCCGCCTCGCTCGGGGCCGCCTGCACCAGGATGACGCCATCGACGCCGCCCGTTACCTGCCGCGCATCGTCGAGCCCATAGTCGCGATAGATCGGAAGATCCGCCGTCAGCCAGCCATAGTCGCCGCGCGCGACCTGCCACAGGTGCAAATGGGCGTCGATCCGCGGCGCGATCGCGGGCGGCATCAGCCGCGCAGGGCGCGATCGAGATGGACGTAGCCGCCATCGACAAGCTGCCATTGGCCGGTGATGTGTGCCGCCCGTTCGGACAGCAGGAACAGCACCATTGCGCCGATCTCATCGGGGGTCGTCATGCGTGCGCCGAGGGGGATGGTGCGGGTGATCGAGGCGAGGCGCGCTGCCGGATCGGGCTGGGTCGCCAGCCATTGCCGATACATCGGGGTATCGACTTCGGCCGGCACGACGGCATTGACCCGGACGCCGACGGGCGCGAGTTCGGTCGCCCATTCCCGGGTGAGGGCGAGTTGCCCCCCTTTCGCTGCGGCATAGCCGCTGGTTCCGCCCTGGCCGGTCAGGGCGACTTTCGAGGCGATATTGACCACGGCGCCGCGCGAGACGCGCAGGTGAGGAACGCAGTGATGCATCATTGCGTAATACGGCACCAGATTGCGTTCCAGCGACGCCCGGAACGCATCGACCCCGGCGTTCAGTCCCGCCGCATCGTTCACGCCCGCATTGTTGACCAATCCGTCGATCCGGCCATGCCGTGCGATCACGGCACGGACCGCGGCTTCGCACGATGCGGGATCGGACAGATCGAGCTTGTGATCGTCCGGCCCTGTCGCGTTGCGGTCGAACACCACCGGCAGCGCCGCCTCATTTGCCAGTTGCTGGACGATCGCCGCTCCGATGCCCGAGGCGCCACCGGTGACGATCACCACCTTTCCCGCGAGGCCGAGGTCCATCAGACCGCCCCATGAAACTGAAAGGCGCGCAGCGATTCGGGTTTCATCGTGATCGAATAGCCCGGCGCGGTCGGCGGCATGTAGGCGGCGCCGCGGATCACGCAGGGGTCGACGAAATGCTCGTGCAGGTGATCGACATATTCGACCACCCGATCGGCCATGGTGCCGGAAATCGACAGGTAATCGATCATGGCGAGATGCTGGACGTATTCGCACAACCCGACCCCGCCCGCGTGGGGCCAGACCGGCAATTTGTACTTCGCCGCCATCAGCAGCACGGCCAGCACCTCGTTGACGCCCCCCAGGCGGCAGGCATCGATCTGGACCACGTCGATCGCGCCGCGCATGATGAACTGCTTGAACATCACCCGGTTCTGGCACATTTCGCCGGTTGCGACCTTGATCGGCGCCACCGCCTCCCGGATCGCGCGGTGGCCCTCGACGTCGTCGGGGCTGGTCGGTTCCTCGATAAACCAGGGTTTGGCGAAGGCGAGGCGGCCGACCCAGTCGATTGCGGTGCCGACATCCCAGACCTGATTGGCATCGATCATGAAGCGGCACTGCTCGCCCGCGACATCGCGCGCGATGGTCAGCCGGCGGATATCGTCGTCGATATTCTGGCCGACTTTGAACTTGATGTATCGAAACCCGGCCTCCACCGCCTCGCCGGTCAGGCGGCGCAGCTTGGCATCGTCATAACCGAGCCAACCGGCGGAGGTCGTGTAACAGGGGTAGCCTTCGGACAGAAGGGTCTCCATCCGTTCGCTCTTGCCGACGGCGGCGCGGCGCAGCAGATCGAGCGCCTCCTCCGGGGTGATGCAATCGGTGATGTAACGAAAATCGATGGCTCGGACCAGCTCCTCCGGGCTCATCTCGCCGATCAGCCGCCACAGCGGCTTCTCGGCGGCTTTGGCCCATAAATCCCATACCGCATTGACGATCGCCGCGGTCGCGAGGTGGATCGCCCCTTTATCCGGGCCGATCCAGCGCAGTTGGGAATCGCCGGTGACGTGCCGCCAGAAACGGGCCGGGTCCTCCCTGATCCAGTCGAGATCGAGCCCGATCACGCGCGGTGCGAGAGCGCGGATGGCCGCGACGCAAATTTCGGTACCGCGACCGATGGTGAAGGTCAGCCCGTGTCCTTCCAGCCCGTCCCGATCGGTGCGCAGGATGACGTAGGCGGCGGAATAATCCGGGTCCGGATTCATCGCATCCGAGCCGTCGCGTTGCCGCGATGTGGGAAATCGCAGGTCGAAAGTCTCAAATCCGGAAATCACGGTCATGCGACGGTTCCTCTGAAGACGACACTCGGTCACTGGATCATTGGCCGGACCAATGGTAATCCCTGCGTATCAAACGCGCTTCCCTGGCGCAAGGGCGCGCCCACATTACGAGGCCCATCATGCCTGAGCCGATCCGGAACCGTCGCCTTTACAGCCAGATCGCCGATCAGATCAGGGATCTGATCGTGAACGGAACCTATCCGCCAGGAAGCCACCTGCCGCCGGAGCGCGAATTTGCCGCGGCACTCGGGGTCAGCCGGTCTTCGGTGCGCGAGGCGCTGATCGCTCTCGAAGTTCTTGGGATCGTCGATGTCCGGGTCGGCGACGGCGTTCTGGTTCGCGCGCTTCCACCGGTCGAGGCGGAGGATGATTCCCTGATGCGCCGGGTGATGCGCCTGACCCGGCCTGACCCCGATCCGGAACTGCCGGTCGCGCTCGATCTCGATGTCGAAATTCCGCCGTTTGCCTTGTTGCAGGCGCGGCTCGTCATTGAGCCCGAAGCGGCGGCGCTGGCTGCGCGCCGGGCGACCTCGGCGGATATCACCGCGATCGAGGCCGCCTTCGTGCAGAACCGGGCCGACAATCGCGCGCGGTCGATTACCCATCCCGGTGACCGGATGTTTCATATCCGGATCGCCCAGGCGAGTGGCAATGTCGCGTTCGAGCAATTCACGATCCTGCTGCTGGGTCACGCCTATGGCGGCATGTTCCGGCGTCTGCAGAGCCTCTACACGACGGAGCGGATGGTCGAACAATCGGAAATGCAGCACGAGGCGATCCTCGATGCGATCCGCAATGGCACCGAGGAACGCGCGCGGTCCGCCATGCAGCGGCATCTCGACATGGTGATCGAGGTGTTCTCGCACGAATGAGTGTCTTGCCAGGTCCGCGCGTCGTTGCTATCGATTGGGAAAGGTCCGGCCAATGATCGGTTATTTCCGGTCGAGACTGCCGGTTCATCAGGGGTGAACGAGCCGCCGCGCGGCGAAAGGATGTCGATGATGCGTTTTGCATCGATCACCATGCCATCTTCCGCCTGCCTTGCGGATGCCCTGCGATGACGACCCCGGCGCTCGCGGTCGAAGGAATTCGGAAGCGCTTCGGTGCGGTGGAGGTGCTGCGCGATGTGTCGCTCGCGGTGGCTGCCGGCGAGGTGCTCGGCGTGGTCGGCGATAACGGCGCGGGCAAATCGACCCTGATGAAAGTGATCTCGGGTGTTTACCGCCCGGATGCCGGAACCGTGACCCTCGAAGGCAGGCCCACGCAGTTCCGCACGCCGCGCGATGCCCGGAGCGCCGGGATCGAGACGATCTATCAGGATC
>JAQTXO010000169.1 GCA_028688765.1 Acidiphilium sp.
AACGTGATCCGGCCCTTGGTCAGATCATAGGGCGTCATCTCGACGTTCACGCGGTCGCCGGCCAGAACGCGGATGCGGTTTTTGCGCATCTTGCCGCTGGTATGCGCCAGAATGACGTGTTCATTATCCAGCTTGACCCGGAACATGGCATTGGGCAGCAGCTCAGCGACGGTGCCGCTGAACTCGATCATGTCTTCTTTCGACATCTATCCTCGATATAAGGTCGTTACGTGCGGGCCTCACATGAGCCGTGCGGGCGGCGAGGTCAAGGTTTGCGCGGATCGGAGCAGATAATACCGCCCTGCCTGTCGCTGCGGTCCGGAAGGCAATAAACCCGGTTTCGTCCCTACCACCGGTCTATCGTGCCGGTCTATCCTGAAAGAATCGAACCCCATGAACGTCACCATCGGCACCCTCACCATCGGCAATGCGCTCCCCTTCACGCTGATCTCCGGCCCCTGCCAGATCGAATCCGCCGATCATGCCATGAGTGTCGCGGGCGCGCTGGTCGAGATGACCCGGGCATTGAATATCGGCCTGATCTTCAAATCGAGCTACGACAAGGCGAACCGCACCTCGCTCGGCACCGGGCGCGGGGTCGGCATGGCGGCGGGGTTGCAGATCCTTGCCGACATCAAGGCGAAATTCGCCATCCCGGTGCTGACCGATGTGCACGACGCCCATCAATGCGCCCCGGTCGCCGAGGTGGTGGACGTGCTGCAGATCCCGGCCTTTCTCTGCCGCCAGACCGATCTTCTGCTCGCCGCCGGCAACACCGGCCGGGCGATCAACGTGAAGAAAGGCCAGTTCCTCGCCCCGTGGGACATGAAGAACGTCGCCGCCAAAATCGCCAGCACCGGCAACGAGCGCATCATGCTCACCGAACGGGGGGCGAGTTTCGGCTACAACACTTTGGTCAGCGACCTCCGGGCGCTGCCGATCATGGCGCAGACCGGCTATCCCGTGGTGTTCGATGCCACCCATTCGGTCCAGCAGCCCGGCGGCCAGGGCGGCTCCTCCGGCGGCCAGCGCGAATTCGCACCTATCCTCGCGCGGGCCGCGCTCGCGGTCGGGTGCGCGGCCCTGTTCATCGAATGCCACCCCGACCCGGATAACGCGCCGTCCGACGGTCCCAACATGATCCCGCTCGCCCGCATGCCCGCTCTTCTGGCGCGGTTGCAGAAATTCGATCTTGTGGCCAAGGCCGAGACCGGGCAGGAATGATCCCGTACCGGGAACGGTCCCGGAGGAGATCACGATGTATCGCCCGAACCTGTTATCCGCCGCTGTCTGTCTCGCCGTCGCCGGCATCGGTCTGGCGGGCTGCGCGGACCTGCCGTTCATGCACCCTCAGCCGTCCTACGTCGTGTTCTTTGCCCCGTTCAAGACCAATCTGAATCCGCCCGGCATCGCCGTCGTCGCCCAGGCCGCACACAAGGCGAAAATCGACCTGCTCTCTCCGGTCACCGTGACCGGGGCCGCCGACACGGTCGGCAATACTCCTGACAACGTGGCACTCTCGAACCAGCGCGCCGCCGCCGTCGCCGCCCAGCTCGTCGCGGACGGCGTCGCCCCCGCGCGCATCACCACCGAAGGGATTGGCCCGATCGGCAGCCCGCCGGACAGCAAGCAGGCCAGCCGCACCGCCACCATCGTCATCGGCAGGTCGCGCGCGCCCCAATAGGATTTCGCCGCAGGCGGGCGGTGGGCACGCTCGCTAGATCGTGTCTTGGGTTACCGCCCGCCTCGTCGCACAACGCCGCGCATGGTTCGCAGCACGCTCAACCGTCAGGTCTTCACCCGCCGTGCTTTGGTGATCGGCGGCATCCAGACCGTCACCTTCGGCGGCCTGATCGCCCGGCTTTACGATCTGCAGGTGATCGAGCACGCGGGCTACCGGATCAAGGCGCGCGATAACGCGATGTCGCAACGCCCGCTCGCCCCCGAGCGCGGCCTCATCACCGACCGCACCGGCGCCCTTCTCGCGGGCAACCGCCAGCACTGGCGCGCCCTGTTCCTGATGACCGACGCACACGATCCCCGCAAGGTGATCGAACGCGTCGCCACCCTCGTCACCCTGTCCCCGGCGGAGCGCGACCGCCTCGACGCTTTGCTGGCCGGCCCCGCGCAATACCTGCCGGTCACCCTGAAAAACGATCTCGACTGGGCCGAGATGGCGCGGCTCGAAGTCCAGGCGACCCGGCTGCCCGGCGTCATCATCGATCGTGGCTTCTCCCGTCATTATCCTCTGGGACCGATCGCGGCCCATGCCGTCGGCTATGTCGTCCGTCCCGATCAGGCGGCGGTGAAGGCGCAACCGGTCCTCGCTTTGCCCGGTGCGCGCATCGGCGGCTCGGGGATCGAACAGGCCCGCAACGAGGTGCTGATGGGCATACCCGGCGTGGTCGAAACCGAGGTCGATGCGCTGGGTTCGGTCGTGCGCGTGCTCGACCGCGATTCCGGCCGGCATGGCAAGACCGTTTCGCTCACCCTCGATGCCGAACTCCAGCGCACCGCGGTTGCCACCCTCAACAGCCGCGCCGGTGCCGCCGTGCTGCTCGACGCGCAGAACGGCGCGGTGCTCGCCATGGCCAGCGCCCCGTCATTCGACCCCGCCTGGTTCGATGACGGGGTGCCGGATGCGGTCTGGCATCGCTGGATGACCAACCCGGAACGCCCGCTCACCAACCGCGCCACCCAAGGGCTCTACGCGCCGGGTTCGTCCTTCAAACCCACCGTCGCGCTGTCCGCCCTCAAGGCCGGCACGATCACCGCCAAAACCCGGTTTTTCTGCCCCGGTCATCTCAAGATCGGCAACCGCATGTTCTACTGCTGGCTGCGCAGCGGTCATGGCTGGATGGATGCGTCCCACGCCCTGCAACAAAGCTGCGACGTGTTCTATTACCATGTCGCGATGCGCACCGGCATCGACCGCATGGCCGCGATGGGCGGAAAGCTCGGCCTGACCGGTCCCGCTCATCTCGATTTCCCGGGCATGGCCGCCGGCTTCCTGCCGACCCATGACTGGGCCCGGCGCCGCCGGATCGACTGGACCATGGGCGATACCGCGGTTCAGGGCATCGGCCAGGGTTATACCCTGTTCACCCCCCTCAACCTCGCCACCATGATCGCGCGGATCGGCACCGGCACGGCGCTCGACCCTCATATCGTGCGCGCGATCGGCGATCAGCGTCCCCATCGCCCGGTCGCGGGGTCGCTCGGGCTCGACGATCGCCACCTAGCCACCGTCCGGCGCGGTCTCGATGAAGTGGTCAACACCCCGCTCGGCACCTCGTGGGGGGCGCGGCTGGTGCTGCCGGGCGGCATCCGCATGGCCGGCAAGACCGGCACCGCCCAGGTGATCAACGAGGATGCCGCGATGGAAGCGGCCAATTACAACGACGCCCGGCTCCCGTGGAAATATCGTCCGAACGCCCTGTTCGTCGGTTACGCGCCGGTCGAACGTCCGCGCTTTGCCGCCGCGGTGGTGATCGAACACGGCACCCTGCTCGGGCCGGTGAAAATCGCCCGCGACCTCTTCACCGCCGCGTTCCGCCAACCCATCGCGATCGGCTGAACCGGAATCCCCACCCGGTCGGGCAGGGACGCCGCAGGCTCAATCCCCCGCCGCCGAGCGTGCCGAGATTGGCATCCGCGAGACCGGCAGCGCCGCATGGGCCGGGGCCGGCAGCGCCTTGACCGCCCGGGCCGGCAGTGCCGCGATGATTGAAACACTGACCGAGGCGAGGTAGGGCAGCGACTGGGTGAACAGCACCAGGCACCAGAGCTTGGATTCCGGTGTCGCCCAATGATGGCCGAAGCCGACCCCGAGCAGCGCACCCCAGGTGAGGGCGAGCAGAACCAGCTCCTCGCGCGCCATCACCAGACCCTGCACCAGAGCGGGCGCATCCTCCATTTTCGGGGTCCGCAGGAACGGCAGCTTGTTGCTGAACAATCCTTTCCACACCGCCTTGCCGATGGTGTGCGACAGAGCGAGCCCGGCCACCGCCGCGCCGATCCGGTCGCCCAGCCCGCACTTCACCCGCGCCGAATAGAGGGCGAGGATCTGCACGATCTTGAAGACGAACAAGCCGATCGAGGGCAGCATGAACAGGATGATCGGAAATTCGAACCGCACGGGGTCGAGGATCAGCCCGGCCGACCAGGCGAGGCCGAGGAACAGGAAGGCGAGGCCGAGCGCATCGCCCATCCACGGCAGCCAGCCGGTCACGAAATGCCAGCGCTGGCCGAGCGTGAGTGTGCGGTCGAACGGCGAGACCAGCGCCTTCCAATGCGCGCGGGTGATCCGCATCGCGCCATAGGCCCAGCGATAGCGCTGTTTGCGGAAGGCGTTGAAGTCATCCGGCATCACGCCGCGCCCGAAGCTGCGTTTGGAATAGACCGCCTCGTAGCCGTCGCGGAACAGCCGCATCCCGAGTTCGCTGTCCTCGGTGATGCACCACTCCGCCCAGCCGCCATCCTTTTTCAGGGCCTCGGTGCGGATGAGGGTCATGGTGCCGTGCTGGATGATCGCGTTGCGCTCGTTGCGGTTGACCATGCCGATCTGGAAGAACCCGGCATATTCCCAGAACATCATGCGCTTGAAGATCGAGCCGTCATTGTCGCGGTAATCCTGCGGCGACTGGGTGAATCCCACCACCGGGTCGGCGAAGGCGGGGACCATGCAGCGCAGCCAGTCCGGATCGACGATGTAATCGGAGTCGAGCACACCGACGATTTCGGCATCCGGCGCGGTTTCGCGCAGGGCGAAGTTCAGGGCGCCCGCCTTGTAGCCGGGATACTGGCCGAGGGTGAAGAACCGGAATTTCGACCCCAGCCGTGCGCAATGCGCCGCCACCGGCTCCCATACCGCGCTGTCCCTGGTGTTGTTGTCGATCACCAGCACTTCGTAATTCTCGTAATCGAGCGCGGCGAGGGCGTTCAGAGTCTGTTTCACCATGTCGGCCGGTTCGTTGCAGATCGGCAGATGCAGCGAGACCTTGGGCAGTTTCATGCCGTGCGGTGCCGGAACCGGCTCGAAATGGCGCTTGCGCACCCGGCCGAACAGGGTTTCGGTGAGGTCGAAACTATCCGCGATCAGCAGGAACAGCAGCAGGCCCTGGCCCAGCGCGAGGGTGCTCCACACCGCCGCCGCCGACCATGAAAGATAGGTCTCGCCCATCGTCATCAGCAGCATGGCCAGCGCCGTGCCGAACCCCTGAACCAGAACCGCGAAAATGACCTTGCCGATCACCCGCATATCCGGGCGGCGCGACAGCAGGCCGAGCGTGATCATCAGCCCGAGCAGCGCAGCCCCGGCAGCCCAGGGCAGCCAGGCGCGGTTCGGCAGGACCGGGCCGGTCAGCGAATATTTCATCTCCCGCGAGAGCGACCAGAGGCCCCAATACCCGGCGGCGCGGCCTTCGAAGCTGGTCTTCCAGGGCTGGTCGAACGCTTCCATGACGAAATAATGCAGATGATCCTTCTGCGCGACGTTGAAGAACGTGCGCATGAAATTCGCCTGCAACACCCGCGAGGCGCGCGCGCCGCCGATGTCGATCCCGTCCGACGGCCAGCCGATCTCGCCGATCACGACTTTCTTGCCAGGAAACCGCTTTTCGACCTCATGCAGACGGTACAGCGCATATTTCACCGCATCGGGTTCCGGCACGCCTTCCCAGTAGGGCAGCAGATGCACGGTGATGAAATCGACCGATTTGGCCAGTTCCGGGTGATGCAGCCAGACATGCCACGGCTCGGCGGTGGAGACCGGCACGTGCACGCGCTTTTTGACGTACTCGATATCGGCGGCGAGTTCCGGCACGGTCAGGTTACGCCGCAGGATCACCTCGTTGCCGACCATGACGGCCTTGACGTCGGCATTCGCGTTGGCAACCTTGACCACCTTGTGCAGCTCGGCCTCGTTGGCCTTGGGGTGCTGGTCGATCCACGCGCCCACCGTGACGTTCAGGTGATATTTCGCGGCGAGGGCCGGAATGTCGCCGAGGTCGTTCTGTACCGTGTAGGTGCGGATGTTGTGGGTTTTCGTCGCGACCAGCGCGAGATCGGAGTCGATCTGTTTGATCGTCGGGTACACATTGCTCTGCGGGCTTTCCCCGGCATGAAAGGGCGAGAAGGCAAAGCCGCCGATTTCGCCGCGATACGCCGGCATGTTGTCGACCGGACGATTGAGCGCCGCCCAGATGCCGAATGTCGCCCCCGCCGTCGCCAGCGCGGCCAGCCAGGTGCCCGGGCTGCGCCAGCCGGAACGGCCGCGGGGCCGGCTGACCTGGGGGGCGAGAGGACGAAGCTGGGATTGATGCGTCATGAACAATCATCCGGTTGAGGCGCAGAAACATCCTGCGGCTGCTCTCAGATGCGTGTGC
>JAQTXO010000170.1 GCA_028688765.1 Acidiphilium sp.
GATAGAACCGGCATTGCCCGCCCAGCACCGGCGAAGCGATCAGTTGATAGGCGCGCACCGCGCCGCGCAACGCCCGGGTCTGCGGGTTCATGGCGCACCATCCCGTGGTGCCGCCCGCATTTCGGCATGGCGGTCGAGAATATCACCGAGCTCGGCGCGCAACCGCACGAAATCCACGCTGCCGCTGTCCTTGCGCGCAATCATCACGATATCGACACCCGCGATCTCGCGCGCCGCGAGTTCGAGCCGCGCCGCGGCCCGAAGCCGGCGGCGGGCGCGATTGCGGTGAACCGCATTACCCACCTTGCGGCTTGCGGTCAGGCCGAGCCGCACCGGCGCATCCGGCGCGGTCGCGAGCAGTTGAACCACGAACCCCGGACGCGCCGATTTGCGCCCCCGCGCGGCAGCGCGCAGGAAATCGGCACGTTTCGGCAGGGTTTCAGGTTTCGCGCGCGGCATGGGTCAGTATGGAACCCGATGGTGAAAAACAGGCCACCGAACAGGGTGCCAGTGGCGAACGACGATCAGGCCGAAAGGCGCTTGCGGCCCTTGGCACGACGGTTGGCGATCACCTTGCGACCGCCGACGGTTTCCATCCGCGAGCGGAAACCATGGCGGCGCTTGCGAACGAGTTTGGATGGCTGATAGGTGCGCTTCACGATCTCTGCTCCAACAATTCCGGGTATGACGATGCGTCATGAAAATTACGACAACAGACACGCGGCCGCGTTCCGGGAGGAGCAGCCTGCGTCTCACGGTGTCTTAAGCATCACACGCCGCCCGCGTCAATGAAACCGGAACGGGTCAACCGCGCGCCGGCCCCGCCTTGCCGAATCCCCGCCCGCCACGCACACTAGGATCATGACGATAACGCCATCAGGTCACGCAGGCACCGTGCTGGCCCTCCAGGGCGGCGGATCGCACGGCGCCTACGCCTGGGGCGTGCTCGATGCCCTGCTCGCCGACGGTTTCCGCTACGATGCGATCTGCGGCGTCTCCTCCGGCGCGATCCTTGCCGCCATGGCGGTGCAGGGCCAGGTCCGCGCCGGGGCCGAGGGGGCCCGCGCCGCCATGGCCCAGTTCTGGGACCGTCTGGTCGCCACCAACATGTTCGCCCCGCTCACCGGCCATTTCGACCGCTGGATGCCCGGATTCGAAATCGGCCGCACCTTCGGCAACTCCCTCGCCATGCAGGGCATGTCGGCCATGGTCAACCTGTTCGGCGCCGGTGCGCTCAACCCGCTCGGCCACAACCCGCTGCGCCCGATCCTCGAAGACCTGCTCGACCCCGCCGCCCTGTCCGACCGGCGCGCCCCCCGCCTGTTCATCGCCGCAACCGCCGTCGAATCAGGCCGGCCCCGGATTTTTCCCAATCGCGACATCACGGTCGATGCCCTGCTCGCCTCCTCCTGCCTGCCCATGCTGTTCCCCCCCGTCACGATCGACGGCATCGCCTACTGGGACGGCGCCTATTCCGGTAACCCACCCCTCGCGCCGCTGCTCGCCCTCGATCCCGCCCGCCTCGTCCTGATCCGCGCCCAAAGCCGCCTACGCGCCGGCGTGCCCGCCCAACAGAACGACATTCTCAACCGCGTCCAGGAAATCGCGTTCCAGACCGCGATCGACGCGGAATGCGCCATGCTGCCCGCCAGCCTCGATTTCATCGAATACGCCGCCGATGACGCCCTCGCCGGTCTCCCCCCGGAATCCCGCGCCAATACCGACCGCGCCTTTCTCGACCGTCTGTTCGCCGCCGGGCGCGCCGCCACGCGCCGCCCCAGCGCGGCATGATACCCGCCGCGTGATGCCCGCGCCGAACC
Source organism: Acidiphilium sp. (assembly GCA_028688765.1). Lineage (GTDB taxonomy): Bacteria > Pseudomonadota > Alphaproteobacteria > Acetobacterales > Acetobacteraceae > Acidiphilium > Acidiphilium acidophilum. The sequence goes on from JAQTXO010000170.1 coordinate 1,821, forward strand.
AGCGCCCGCGCCGGGTCCGCCAGAGCCTGTCCGCCCGGCTGCTCTGGCTTACCGTCGCGGTCACCCTCATCGTCGAAGTCATGATCCTGCTGCCCAGCCTCGGGCGCGAGCGCATGGCATGGCTCACCAACCGCGTCACCGAAGCCCACCTCGCCGCCCTCACCGTATCCACCGCCCCGCACGGCGTGGTCGATCTCTCGACCCGCAACGAACTGCTCCGCCTCTCGGGCACCGAAGCGATCCGCCTGGTCGAAGGCGGCCGCAGCATCCTCGTCCTGCCCCCGCGCGGCATCGTCCGGGCCGAAGGCCATATCAACATTGCCCACGAAACCCTGATCGGCTCCATGCTCCGGGCCGTCGCGGTCCTGCTCGGCATGGAACCCGACGATATCCTGGTCACCTCTCCCAGCCCCCTGCAACGCGGCGTGATCGTGCAGATTGTGGTCCACAACCCCACCCTCGCCGACCACCTGCGCCGCTACGTCGAACACATCGCCGCACTCTCGCTCGCCGTCGCTTTGCTCACCGGCCTGATGATCTACCTCGCTCTCGACCGTATCCTGGTCCTGCCGATCCGCCGCCTCACCGAAAGCATCACCACCTTCCGCGCCGACCCCGAACACGCCGCACCCCTCGCCCTTCCGCGCCGCAAACGCGCCCGCGACGATGAAATCGCCCTCGCCGCCAGCGAACTCGCAACCATGCAAACCGAACTGCGCGCCGCCCTCTGGCGCAACGCCCGCCTCGCCGCCCTCGGCACCGCCGTCGCCAAAATCAGCCACGATCTGCGCAACATCCTCTCCTCCGCCCTCCTGGTCGCGGACCGGCTCTCCGGCAGCGAAGATCCCGCAACCCGCCGCGCTGCCACCACACTGGTCACCGCCGTCGAACGCGCGACCGACCTCGTCACCCGCACCCTCAGCTTCGCCCGCGAAGGCCCGCCCCCCGTCCTGCGCGCGGCCTTCCCCCTCGCGGACCTCATCACCGAAGTCGCCGACCAGCTCAGCACCCAGTCCGAAACCCTGCGAATCGAAACCGTGGTCACGCCAGGCCTCGCCATCCCGCTCGACCGGACCCAGATGTTCCGCGCCCTGTTCAACCTGATGCGCAACGCCTCCGAAGCCGGCGCCAGCCTCATCACCGTCCGCGCCGCCTGCGCCGAAGGAACCACCACCATCGATATCGAGGACAACGGCCCCGGCCTGCCCGAACAAGCCCACGCCAACCTGTTCCGCCCCTTCACCGGCTCCGCCCGGCGCGGCGGCACCGGCCTCGGCCTCGCCATCGCCCGCGACCTCGTGCGCGCCCACGGCGGCGAACTCGACCTCGTCGCCACCAGCGTCCGCGGCACACTGTTCCGCATCACCATCCCCCAGGACATCACATGATCCCGCATTCGGTGATGTCGGAGTGGGGAAGAGAAGGCGAGGGGCTCTGCCCCTCGACCCCGCTAAGGGCGCGGCCCTTAGAACCCTTGAGTTTAAGGCGACAGGAGGGCGCGGCCCCGGTGGTTCCGTCGATCTCGCCTGGACAGCCCTCCTCTCGCCTTAAACTAGTGGATTCCAAAGGCTCCGCCTTTGGCGGGGGTCCAGGGGGCAGCGCCCCCTGGCCTTGCCCTCCCACCTCGAAATCACCGAACCCGGGAGCGCGTCGTGATGCGTGAGATGCGGGATTATCCGATTGCGGTGGTCGATGACGATTATGGGGCCGAGAGTGCGGCGGGGCGGGTGATCCGGGCGTTGGTAGCGTCGTTCGAGTCGCGGGGTCATGCGGTTCTGGCGGGATTGACGGTGGAGGACGCGCAGGCGGGGAGGGTGCTTTATACCGGTCTCTCGGCGGTGCTGGTTTCGATCGACGGGTTTGCCGACCGTGAGGCGTTGATTGCGGCGCTCGACCGGATTGTGGCGCTGGCTTTGGCGCGCGCGCCGGATCTGCCGGTATTTCTGTATGGCGAGCGCCGGATGCCGGATGATCCGCCGGTCGAACTGATGGAGCGGATCGACGGGTATCTATATCTGCATGAGGACAGTCCGGCGTTCATGGCCGGGTATGTGTCGAGTGCGATCCATCGGTATCTCGATGCGATGTTGCCGCCGTTCTTCAAGGCGTTGGCCCGTTATACCGATGCGGCGAAGTATTCCTGGCACACGCCCGGCCATGGCGGCGGGGTTGCGTTCATGCGCTCGCCGGTGGGGCAGGCGTTCCACCGGTTTTTCGGCGAAACCGCCCTGCGCGCGGATTTGTCGGTCTCGGTGCCGGAGCTGGGATCGCTGCTCGATCATGCCGGGCCGGTGCGCGAGGCCGAACGCGAGGCGGCGCAGAGTTTCGGCGCGGATTCCACCTTTTTCGTCACCAACGGCACGTCGAGCGCCAATAAAATCGTCTGGAGCGGGCTGGTCGGGCCGGGCGATGCGGTGCTGGTCGACCGCAACTGCCATAAATCGCTGGTCCATGCCCTGATCATGACCGGGGCGCGGCCGATCTATCTGCGGCCGAGCCGCAACGCCTACGGCATCATCGGCCCGATTTCCAGCGCGCAGTTCGATGCCGCCGATGTCGCCGCGCAGGCCGGCGGGCGGGTACGGATCGCGACGATCACCAACTCGACCTACGATGGCCTGTGCATCAATGCCGACGCGGTGAAGCAGTCGCTCGCCCCGGTGGCGGATGCGATCCATTTCGACGAGGCGTGGCTGGCGCAGGCGCATTTCCACGAATTCTATCGCGGTTTCTATGCCATGAGCGGCGGGGCGGGGCCGGTCGAACCGCTGGTCTTCTCGACCCAGTCGACCCACAAGGTGCTCGCCGCGTTCTCGCAGGCCTCGATGGTGCATCTGCGGGAAGGGACGGTGCATAAACTCGATCCCGAGCGCTTCAACGAGGCGTTCATGATGCATTCGAGTACCTCGCCCTGGTATGGCATCATCGCCTCGTGCGATGTCGCGGCGCGGATGATGCGGGGGGCAGCGGGGCGCACCCTGGTCGATGAAACCCTGCGCGAGGCGGCGGCGTTCCGGCGCAGCATCGCGGCGCTGGGCGCGAGTTTCGCGGACCGGGGAGAGTGGTGGTTCCGGCTCTGGGAGCCCGAGGGCGCCGGGCTGGACCAGACCGACTGGGTGCTGAAGCCCGGCGATGCGTGGCACGGCTTCACCGATGTCACCGCCGGGTTTTCCCTGCTCGACCCCATGAAGGTGACTATTCTGTGCCCGGGTCTCAGCCCCGGTCTCAGCCCCGATCGGGGCGATAGTGAGGGCATCCCCGCGCCGATCGTGGCGAAATTCCTGTGGTCGCGCGGCATCGTGGTCGAAAAGATCGGGACCTATCATTTCCTGATCCTGTTCACCCTGGGCGTCTCGCGCGGCAAATGGAGCAATCTGGTGACGGAACTGCTGGCGTTCCGCGCGCATTATCAGGCCAATACCCCGCTCGCGGATGTCATGCCCGAACTGGTCCGCGAATCCCGCGCCTACGAGCGGATGGGCCTGCGCGACCTGTGCGAAGCCCAGCACCGCGCCTACCGCGAGGCCGATGTCCTCGCGATCCAGAACGCGATGTTCGAGACTCTGCCCGAGCAGGCGATGACGCCGCAGCAGGCCCATGCCGAACTCGCCGGCGGGCGGATCGAACTGGTCCCGCTCGATCAGTTGCAGGGCCGGGTGCTGGCGCGGATGGTGGTGCCCTATCCGCCGGGAATTGCGCTGATCGTACCGGGCGAGCGGGTCTCCTCACCGCTGATCGTCGAATATCTCCGCTTCGCATCGGCATGGGACCGCAAGTTTCCGGGCTTCGAGACCGATATCCACGGCGTCCGCAAGGACGAGGCGGGGGATTACTTCCTCGACTGCACGCTGGACTGAACGGCGGCGAGATTATCGAGGATCGGGCAATCGGGCTTGTCGTCGCCGTGGCAGTTCGCGGCGAGGTGGCGCAGCTGGCGGCTCATCGCCTGCAAAGCGGCGGCCTTCTCATCGAGCTCCGCGATATGCGCGAGGGCGATGGCCTTGACCTCGGCGGAGGGGCGCTTGCGGTCGCGCCACAGCGAAAGCAGCGCCCGGATATCGGCGATCGAAAAGCCGAGATCCCGGCTGCGGTGAATGAAGCCGAGTTCGTGGATCAGGCGCGGGTCGTAGAACCGGTAATTGTTCTCGCCGCGCACCGGCGGATCGATCAGGCCGATCTGCTCGTAATGCCGGATCATCTTCGCCGACACGCCGCTGCGGGCCGACGCTTCGCTGATCGTGATATGCGCACCCATGGCCACAGATTATGCCTGCCGTGCCGGGCTGACAACCGCCATCGCAACGCAACATTGTTCCGTCTCCCGCGCTCCGCATGGCTCACAATTGCCCGGACCCGGTTGCAAAACCGCCGGATTTCGCTCATGCGATCGCCCATCACAGATCGACGCCCAAGGGAGACCGAACATGCGGGTTTATTACGACAGCGATGCCGATGTTAATCTGATCAAGGCCAAGAAGGTCGCGATCGTCGGCTACGGCAGCCAGGGCCCCGCCCATGCGCTCAACCTCAAGGCGTCGGGACTCAAGGAACTCGCGGTGGCG
>JAQTXO010000171.1 GCA_028688765.1 Acidiphilium sp.
GGAGCCGAACCCGACGTCCCGGTGGATGCGCCAACCGCAGTCCCCGCCGGGCCCGCCGCACCGTTCGTCACGACAGAACTATCCGTCGGCGTCGATGCCGGGGCCTGGCCTTGCCCCGAAGCGACCGCCGTATCCGGATTTCCACTCGCCGGAGTCGCGGTCGATGGCGCGGTCACGGCCGGCTTCGGCGCTGTCACGACTTTTGGAACCGGTTGCTTCGGCACCGCCAGCGGCGCGAGCTTCGCCGGCACCGCCGGCACCATCTGCGCCATTTTCAACTCGTGTTCGGAATGCCGGTACCACAGGAAATACGCCCCGATCCCGATCACCGCGACCAAAAACACAATCGCCCCCGGCGGAACCCCCCGGTCCGGCACCGGCTCGGGAAAGCTCAGGGTCGGCTGTTTCGGGCGGGTCATCCCTTCGGCCCGAAACCGGCGCAAAATCTCGTCGGGGTCCAGCCCCATCGTCTCGGAATACGAGCGAATGAATCCCGCCGCATATGCCGGGGCGGGCAGGGCGGACAAATCCCCGGCCTCGATCGCTTCGAGAAACGGCAGCCGGATCTTCAACCGCGTCGCGACGTCCGGCAGTTTCCATCCCAGCCGCTCGCGCACGCCCCGCAATTCGGCCCCCACCCGCGCAGGGCCGCTCAGATCCGAAGTCTGGAATTCGGGAATCTTCATGCCGGTATCGTGGTTGCCGTTCATACTGTTCATCGCAGATATCATCCGTAGCCCAACTGACATCCTCGTCGGCTGTGCGGTGGCCAACACCAATCCAATCAGATGTTTACCCTGATCCGCTCAGATCGGCAAACCATGCTCCCGCGCCCAGCCGGTCAACGGCTCGCGCAGCGAGGTTCCGGCGGCCCCGGCGCGCCGCAATTCGCGCAGCACCGGCCGCATCATCGCAAGGTCGGTCGCCGCCAGCATCGCCTTGACCGGCAGGATCGACGTACCCGACATCGAGAGCGTATCCACCCCGATCGCGGCGAACACCAGCGCATCCAGCGGTCGCCCCGCCGCCTCGCCACAGATCGAAAATCCGACCTCTTCCTCCGCACAGGCCGCCGCCAGCCCTTCGATCAGTTCGAGCACCGGTGCCGACAATATGTCGTAGCGATTGGCGAGCCGTGGCGTGCCCCGGTCGGCCGCGAACAGAAACTGCATCAGATCATTGGTGCCGAGCGAAATGAAATCCGCCTCCGCCAGCAATCCCGGCAATTGAAACAGCAGCGCCGGCACTTCGAGCATGGTCCCGATCTCGATATCGCTGGGCCGTTCGTCGAGCTTGGCCGCCTCCGCCTCAAGCAGGTCCCGCGCGGCGCGAAACTCCGCCACGGTCGCCACCATCGGAAACATCACCGACAGCCGATGTCCCGCCGCCCCCACCAGCAGGGCACGCAACTGCTTGCGCAGAATGACCGGACGATCAAGACCCACGCGCAGCGAGCGCCAGCCCATCGCCGGGTTCTCCACCCCATCCTCCGCCTCGCCGGGCAGCATCTTGTCCGCCCCGAGATCGAGCGTGCGGAACACCACCCGTTGGCCGCCCGCGCGCTCGATCACCCGCCGGTAATCTGCGGCCTGCGCCGCCACCCCGGGAACCCGCGCCGCCGCCAGTGCCGCAATCTCGGTCCGGTAGAGTCCGATCCCCTCCGCGCCGGTCCGCGCCAGTTGATCGAGTTCGAACGCGAGCCCGACATTGAGCATCAGGGTCAGGCGCGTCCCGTCCTGCGTTTCGGCCGGGCGGTCGCGAAATGCGCTCAGCTCCGCCGCCCGCTCCGACCGCGCCGCCAGCGCCCGGTCATAAAGGTTCGTCACTTCCGGATCGGGGCGCAGGATCAGTGCGCCCGAATCGGCATCGAGCAGCACGGCATCGCCCGCCTGCGCCGCTTCGGTCGCACCGGCCTCGACTGCGAGAGCGGGAATTTCGAGGGCCCGGGCCAGGATCGCGGCATGACCGCCCGAACTCGCCTCCTCGATCGCCACCCCGGCGATCCCGCGCCGGTGCCAGTCCAGCAGCTCGGCGGGGCCGAGCCGGCGCACGATCAAAATCATCCCGCTCGCATCGTCGGGCTTGGCGGTGCCCGCGCCGAGGGCGCTGAGCATCCGCTCGATCATGTCCTCGACATCGGCCAACCGCTCGCGCAGATACGGATCGGCGATCTTGCGCATCCGCCGCCGCAGTTCCGAGCCCACCTGATCGACCGCCGCCTCCGCGGTCAGCCCGTCGCCGATCGCGGTGCGGACCCGTTCCAGCCAGCCGGTCCCCTGCGAAATCAGCCGGTAGGCCTCCAGCACTTCGCGCGTCGCATGGCCTTTCGGCAAATGATCCGCCATCAGCGCATCGAGGCTCTGCTCCGCCTCCGCCATCGCGCGCTCCAGCCGGTCGGTCTCCACCGCCGGATCATCGGCCAGCACATGGCGCGGACCGGTCGAGCGGCCGAACGGCAGGGCCCGCCCGCGCACGATGCCCCCGGCCAGCGGATGCCCGGCATAACGCCGCGACAGCGAATCCCCCAACCCGGTCGGGGCGATATTGCCCGCGCCCTGCGCGGACAATATCTCGCCGAGCAGCATCGCGATGGTCGAGATCGTCTCGACCTCGAACCCCTCATACTGCCGGGGCTCGACATTCTGGACCGCGATCACGCCCAGAATCCGCCCGGCGCGACGGATCGGTACCGCAAGCATCGCCGCGTAACGGTCTTCGCCGGTTTCCGGGCGGTAGGCGAATTCCGGATGGTTCTGGGCATCCGGCAGGTTCATCAACTCGCCCCGGGCAGCCGCGAGCCCGACGATACCCTCCCCGACGCGCAGGCGGGTCCGCCCCACTGCGCCGATCCGCAGGCCATGGGTCGCCGCGAGTTCGAGCATTTCGCCCGGCCGCGCGACATAGATCGAGCAGACCGCGATATCGAGTTCGGTGGCGATCAGTTCGGTGAGTTCAGCAAGGCTGGAATTGCCCGCGGCGAGGCGCTCACGCAGTTTGGCGAACAGCCGCCGCGCCGCCGCGAACGGTTCCGCATCGGGCGGGATCAGCGGGTCAGGCGGCGTTGCTTCGAGCATCCGCGAATGTCCCCATGCGGGCCGCCTGCGCCGCCTCGGCCTGAGCGATCAGCTCGGCGATGATCTCGCCAACCGGCTGGATCGCGGAGACCATCCCGACCGACTGCCCCGCCATCACCGAGCCCTGTTCGACATCGCCATCGATCACCGCGCGCCGCAGCGCACCGGCCCAGAAATGCTCGATCGAAAGCTGTGCCGCCTCTTTGGTCAGCTCCCCCGACTGGAACCGCTTCAGGGTCGCCGCCTGATGCGCCAGAAAATTCCGCGTCCCGTCATTGGCGAGACCGCGCACCGGGATCACCGGAAATTGCGCGTCGAGCTGCACCGAGGGCACCGCGTCGCGCGCATTGGCGCGGATGAACGCAGCCTTGAAATTCGGATGCGCGATGCTCTCGCTCGATGCCGCGAATCGCGTGCCGAGCTGCACACCCGACGCCCCCATTTCCAGAAACGCAAGAATGGCTTCACCCCGCCCGATCCCGCCGGCGACGAACACCGGCACCTCGCGGATCACCGGCAATATCTCCTGCGCGAGCACGGTCAGCGACACCGGGCCGATATGCCCGCCCGCCTCGGAACCTTCGATCACCAGCGCATCCGCCCCGGATTTGATCAACCGCTTCGCCAACACCAGTGCGGGCGCGAAGCATACCAGCTTCGCCCCGCTGTCGCGCACCGCGCGAACCGCGGCACCCGAGGGCACGCCACCCGCCAGCACGACATGGCCGATCTCGTGGCGGATGCACACCTCGATCAAGTCGAGCAATTGCGGGTGCATCGTGATCAGATTGACGCCGAAGGGTTTTGCGGTGAGCGCCTTGGTCGCGGTGATTTCGGCATCGAGCAGGGACGGGTTCATCGAGCCGCAGGCGATCACGCCGAACCCGCCGGCATTGGAAATCGCGGAGACCAGATGCCGTTCGCTCACCCAGCTCATCGCGCCGCCCATGATGGCGGTTTCGGTGCCGAGGAAGGCGCACCCGCGCGCCCAGAGCCGATCGAGCGTGCCCATCAGACCACGTCCAGCCCGTAAGCGGTATGCAGCGCCCGCACCGCAAGCTCGGTATATTCCGCGGCGATCAGCACGCTCACCTTGATCTCGCTGGTCGAGATGACCAGAATGTTGATCCCCCGGCCGGCCAGGGCGCGGAACATCGTCCCGGCCACACCGGCATGGCTGCGCATGCCGACACCCACCACCGAAATCTTCGCGACATCCGCATCGATCGACAGGTCGGCGTACTGGATTTCGGCGTGCATCGCCTCCAGCACCGCCCGCGCGCGCGGCAGTTCGGTCTTGTTCAGGGTGAACGTCATGTCGGTCGTGCCGTCCTCGGAGACGTTCTGCACGATCATGTCGACATTGATGCTCGCCTCGGCCAACGGGCCGAACACCGAAGCCGCGATGCCCGGCCGGTCCGGCACCCGGCGGATGGTGACCTTCGCTTCATCCCGCGAGTAGGCGATACCGGCCACGATTTCCTGTTCCACGATCTCATCCTCATCAACAACCAGAGTTCCGGGAGCGTCCGAAAAACTCGAGAGTACCTGAACCCGCACCCGTTCCTTCATCGCGAGCTCGACCGACCGCGTCTGCAGCACTTTCGCACCGACCGAAGCGAGCTCCAACATCTCCTCATACGTGATTGCGGCAAGTTTACGCGCCTTGCGCACGATCCGCGGATCGGTGGTGTATACCCCGTCGACATCGGTATAGATGTCGCACCGGTCCGCCCCGATCGCCGCCGCCACCGCAACCGCCGAGGTATCTGACCCGCCGCGTCCCAGCGTGGTGATCCGCCGATCGGGCCCGATCCCCTGGAACCCCGCGATCACCGGCACCTGACCCGTCTGCATCCGCCGGATCAGTTCCGCCCCGTCGATCGAAGCGATCCGCGCCTTGCCGTGCTGGCCATCGGTCGCAACCGGAACCTGCCAGCCGGTCCAGGACCGGGCTTCCACGCCGAGCGTCTGCAGCGCGATCGCGAGCAGCCCCACCGTCACCTGTTCGCCGGTCGCGACGACGGTGTCGTATTCCCGCGCATCGTAGAGCGGCGAAAGGTCCTGGCACCACGCGACCAGTTGGTTGGTCGCCCCCGCCATTGCCGAAGTCACCACCGCGACCTCGTGCCCGGCATCGACCTCGCGCTTCACCCGGGCGGCGACGTTGCGGATCCGGTCCAGATCGGCGACCGATGTGCCGCCGAATTTCATCACGATGCGCGCCATAACAATCCGTTCGTTGCCCTGGGTCGTTTTTGTCTGGGGAGTTTTGCTTGCGTTGCGCGGAGCGCTTGCCGCTTCGCCCTCGCGGGTTCACATAACGGGCAAGGCGGCAGAGGGCAATGCAAGGACGCATGATGATCACGGAACGAAGCGGCGCCGCCGACCGGCGCGAGGTTGACAAGTTCGATGCGCTGGCGAGCAACTGGTGGGACCGCACCGGCCCGATGCGCCCGCTCCACGCGATGAACCCCGCCCGCACCGCATGGGTGATGCAACGCGTGCGCCGCCGGTTTGGCGATCGTCCGGTCCGTGTGCTCGATGTCGGTTGCGGCGCCGGACTTCTCGCCGAAAGCCTGACCCGCGCAGGCTGCGACGTGACCGGGATCGACGCCGCCGGTGCTGCGATCGCCGCCGCGCGGGCCCATGCCGCTGCCCAGGGTCTGACCATCGCCTATCGCGCGGCGGAAACCAGCGATCTGCTGGCCGAAGGAGTGCGGTTTCCGGTGATTACCGCGCTTGAGGTCATCGAGCATGTGCCCGACCCTCAGGGCTTCCTCGACGATCTCGCCGGTCTGCTCGAACCGGGCGGTCTTGTTTTCATCTCGACGTTGAACCGCACCGCGCAATCCTTCGCCGTGGCGAAACTCGGGGCCGAATATCTGGCGAGACTGCTGCCGGTCGGCACCCATTCATGGGCGCGCTTCATAACCCCTGGCGAACTCGCGACGCTATGCCGCAATGCCGGGCTGCGCTTCGGCGATGTCGCCGGGCTGGTGCCGCGACCGCTCGCGGGCGGGGTCAGGGAATCACGAAAGGTCGGGGTGAACTATATCGCGATGGCGAACGGCTGACCCTGTCGGCAGCCGATGGGAACTTGATTGGTCGGAGCGGCGGGATTCGAACCCACGACCCCCAGTCCCCCAGACTGATGCGCTACCAGGCTGCGCTACGCTCCGACCCGATGGTCCTTAGCAAGTTGAAACGGGGAGGGCAAACCTACCCGGCGACGAGACGCCGCAAACGTTCGAGATCGTCGAGCGTCGCGCGCAATGTGCGTCGCAGGATCGCGTTGTTGCGAT
>JAQTXO010000172.1 GCA_028688765.1 Acidiphilium sp.
CTCGGCATTGTACCGCCGTTATCGGGCTATATCACAAGTGCCAACGATAATTTCGAGGCATTCGCTGTCGCTGCATAAGCGATAAGCGCGGTTCGGGGGGCACCGGGCAACAGAAGCCCCCCACTTCCACCGAACCCCCGAAACCCGCCTGCAGACACAAACCAGCCCGCAAAATCGCATAAAAAAAAGGCCGGTCATTGGACCGGCCAGCACCATTCTGATGCGATATATGAGGCTCCCTAAACTTGGCGGCTGGCACCCTGACAACCCGACCAATCGATTTCGACCTGTCAAATTCCCGTAAGCGCCACAGCCGATAGATGAACGATTTTTGACAATCGAGCAAGACCCTTTCGTGTCGTATAGGGGGTATTGAAAGAAAAAATGTGTTACATGCATCCATCGGCATGCTAATTTTTGATATATTCGTATTTCATCCATATCTGCCGATCACCGCAAACCCCAGATTCATCGCGGCCAGCAGCAAATCGATCGCGACCAGCCGGTTCAACCGCCGCATCGCCTGCTCCCGCGCATCGGCATCGCGCGAGGCTTCCGAATCGCGCACCAGCAACACCCCGCCGAACCACGCCACCAGCAGCACGACCGCCATGGCCAGCCCGGCGGTCTGCATCGCATTGACCGCCCAGGGCCAATTCTCCGGCCCCCCATACTGCACGACCGCCAGCGCCCAGCCCGAAGCCAATGATACCGGCATCGCGATCAGCGACCATCGCAACAACTGCACCCCCGCCGGCCCGAGCAGCAGAACCCCGGCGAGAAAGCCGCTCCACGCCGCGAACCCGGCCAGATGAACCGCGAGGAAGCCGGTCATCAGATCATAAGTCGGCGTGCTCATGCCACCATCGCCAGCACCCGCGCCGCCAGCGCCGCCACTTCCCGCCCCGCGAGGCTTGAGGGTGCGGTCTCCGCCACCCCCAATCCCTCGGCGAAGGCATTGGCAAAGCCCGCCCGATTCCCGAGCGTCTCTTCGAGCAGGACCAGCCCGCGCCCCGCAATCTCGGCCTCCAGAATCCGCCGCAGTTTCGATCCCGCCGCCGCCCGGTTGAACACCAGCGCCACCGCGCGGCGTTCCTCGGTGGCGAGTTTCAGCGTCCCCTCCGCCGCCCATAAATCGGGTGGTGCCGGATTGAGCGGCACCAGCACCAGATCAGCACCCCTGATCGCCCGCCGCGCATCCGAATCGAGCACCGGCGGTGTATCGATCAGCACGATCTCATGCCCTCCGCGCAGTTTTTCGAGCGCCGCCGCGAGTCGCCAGCCCGAGACGGTCTCGATCGTCACCACCCCCCGCGCCTTCGGATTCGCCGCCCGCAGCCGGGCCCAGGCGGTGAGCGATCCCTGCGGATCGATGTCGAGCAGCGCCACGCGCCGATCCGCCGCAAACGCCACCGCGAGCTGTGCCGCCATCATGGTCTTGCCCGCCCCGCCCTTCTGCTGCGCCACCGCAATCACCGCCACCATCGGAGCCTCCGGTTTCACCATGCACGCGAAACACGATCATGGGGCCACCGGTCTAGCAAACCCCCGACCGCCTGTCCCACATATCGAACATGGAACCACTATTCACGCCTGCGGAAATGACCCTGATCGACCGCGCCGCCCCCGGTTGCGGCATGCCGGTCGCGACATTGATGGAAAACGCGGGCCGCGCCGTCGCCCGCCTCATCCGCCGTCACCACCATCCGTGCCGGGTGCTGGTCCTTGCCGGACCGGGCAATAACGGCGGCGACGGTTATGTCGCCGCCCGTCATCTGGCCGCCGCCGGCTGGCCGGTTACCGTCGCCCCGATCGCCCATTCCCATCCCGCCAGCCCCGCCGGCCAGGCCGCCGCCGCCTGGCGCGGTCCAACCGTCGCGCCCGATCTCGATCAGGTCCACCGCGCGGATCTGGTGATCGATGCGATTTTCGGCGCCGGCCTGTCCCGCCCGCTCGACCCTGCAGTGTCCCGCCTGCTCGATGCGGCAAAAACCCTCATCGCGATCGACATCCCGAGCGGGGTGGACGGCGCAACCGGCGCACTGCGCGGCGAACCCGGCCATGCCGCCCGCACCATCACCTTCGTTGCGCCCAAACCCGGCCATCTCCTGCTGCCCGGCAAATCCCGCTGCGGCATCATTCACTGCGCGGATATCGGCATGCCGCCCGAGGCGATCGCGCACATCACCCCCTCGCTCTGGCGCAACACCCCGGCACTCTGGCGCATCCCCACGCCGGACCCCGCCGGACACAAATACGATCGCGGCCACCTGACCATCCTCGCCGGCCCGATGTCCGGCGCCGCGATCCTCGCCGCCAATGCCGCACGCCGCACCGGCGTCGGCCTCCTCACCCTGGCCACCCCGACCCCGATCCACGGTGCCGCCCCCGGCATCATGATCCGCACCGATCCGATGACCGACCTGCTCGCCGATTCCCGCCGCATGACCTGGCTCTGCGGCCCCGGTCTCGGCATTGAAACCGCAGGCTCCGCCCTCGCCACCCTGATCGAAGCGCAACGCCGGATCGTCGCGGACGCCGATGCCCTGACCGCCTGCGCCGACCACCCCGAGCGCCTCGCCGGCGTTGCCGTCATCACCCCGCACGAAGGGGAATTCGCCCGGATCTTCCCCTCCCTGTCCGGCGACAAACTCGCCCGCGCCCGCACCGCAGCCGCCCGGACCGGCGCGGTCGTGGTCCTGAAAGGCGAGGATACCGTAATCGCCGCCCCTGATGGCCGGGCCGCGATCAACGACAGCGCCCCGCCGAGCCTCGCCACGGCAGGCTCCGGTGACACGCTCGCCGGCATCATCGCCGGACTGCTCACCCAAAACATGCCCGCCTTCGAAGCCGCCGCCGCCGGCGTCTGGCTGCATGGCGCGGCAGCCCGCTCGTGCGGCCCCGGCCTGATCGCCGAAGACCTCGCGGACGCCCTGCCCGCAATTCTTGCAAGCCTCGCGCCCACGCATCACCCCGAGCATCGCCCGAAAAATACGACTTGAGATCGTTGGCGAAACCCGATCTGTTAACCTATTCTTAGGAAATGTTGATTATCCTTATGCTCATGATCGCAGTCACCTCACTCTCAGCCTTCGCCGCCCCGATCGGGTCGAGCTTCGGCACCCCGCCTTTGCGCATGGCCCCGTCCCCCGCACCCGCGCCGCAACCCCCGGCCACGACGCAGCCGGTCCCCTCCCCCGGCGCCACACCGCGCGGCTCGATTCTCAACATGTCGGTATAGCGCGGCTGCCCCCGTCACGCGCCGCTTGCTTTTAACCCCAACCTCGCTCATCAAGAGCGTATTCGAACTCCCACGCGGGAGAGAGCGATGCAACCGGAACCAACCCCGGGCCTCAGCATCGCCGCCGAAGGCGCAACCGGCCCCCGGAAACGCTCAGGCACACAGGACCGCGCGGAAAAACGAATCTCTGGAAAGCCGGCGCAATCGCGCCGCACCGACGGCGTAAGGACCGGGCCAACCCCGATCCGAATCTCTCAGGTTCCGCGACAGAGGGGGGTCAGTCTGGACGGTTCTGCACCCGTCCGCTGTTCACGCGGGAGACACTCGACCCTTGGCCGATCACGAATCGCACAGTCTCGAATCGCACACCCACGACCCGCACATCGTGCCGCTCGATGCGATGCACCGCGCGCTCGGCGCCCGCATGGTCGATTTCGCCGGATACGCCATGCCGGTGCAATACGAGGGCATCATCGCCGAACACCTCCATTGCCGCGCCCATGCGGCCCTGTTCGACGTCTCGCACATGGGCCAGGCCATTCTGACCGGCCCGGATGCGGCATCCGCCCTCGAACGCGTCGTCACGGGCGACATCACCGGCCTGAAACCGGGCCGCCAGCGCTACACTCTTTTAATGAACGAAACCGGCGGCATCGTCGACGACCTGATGGTCGCCAACACCGGCGATCATCTCCTCCTCGTCCTCAACGCCGGACGCAAACATACCGACATCGCCCATATCCGCGCCCATCTCCCCCCCGGCGTCACCCTCACCCCGCAATTCGACCGCGCCCTGCTCGCCCTGCAAGGCCCCGAATCCGGTGCCGTCCTGCAATCCCTGATCCCCGAAATCGCCGGAATGCGCTTCATGGACATCATCACGGTCACCAGTCTCGGTGCCCGCATGACGATCACCCGGTCCGGCTACACCGGCGAGGACGGTTTCGAAATCGGCCTCCCCGCCGAACGCGCCGAAGCCCTCGCCACCGCCCTGCTGACCGATGCACGGGTCAAACCCGCCGGCCTCGGCGCCCGCGATTCCCTCCGCCTCGAAGCCGGCCTGCCGCTCTACGGCAACGATATCGACGAAACCACCTCGCCGATCGAGGCCGGACTCGGCTTCGCGATCGGCAAGCGCCGCAAGATCACCTGGGATTTTCCCGGCGGTGCCACGGTGCGCGCCGCCTTCGAATCCGGTCCCGCCCGCAAACTCGTCGGCCTCCGCGCCGAAGGCCGCGCTCCGGTCCGCCACGGCGCCAGCCTCCACACCCTCTCCGGCACACCCACCGGCATCGTCACCTCCGGCACCTTCGCCCCCAGCCTCGATGCCCCGATCGCCCTCGGCTACGTCCACCCCGACCACGCCGGGGACGGCACGCCCCTGCAAACCACCCTGCGCGGCCGCACCGTCACGCTGCACGTCGCCCCGCTGCCCTTCGTCCCCCACCGTTACGCCCGCTGAAAGGCTCCGCCATGTCCGAAACCCGCTTCACCAACGACCACGAATGGGTCAGCCTCGAAGGCGACATCGCCACGATCGGCATCACCGACCACGCGCAGACCGCCCTCGGTGACGTCGTGTTCGTCGAACTCCCCGAACCGGGCCGCCACGTCGCCGCCGCCGAGGCCTGCGCCGTGGTCGAAAGCGTCAAGGCCGCGTCGGACGTCTACGCCCCGCTCGCCGGCAGCGTCACCGAACACAACCCCGCCCTCGCCGAAGATCCCGCCCTGGTCAACAAATCCGCCGAATCCACCGCCTGGTTCTTCAAACTCCGCCTCGACGATCCCGCCGCCTTCGCCACGCTTATGACCGCAGCGGACTACCAGGCTTTCGTCCAAACCCTCTGACCCCAGGTCCGATCATGCCCGATTCGATTGCCGCGTTCGACGCCATCACCGCCGCAGACCGCTTCGCCACCCGCCATATCGGCCCCGATGACGCCGACCGCGCGGCCATGCTCCGCGCGTTCGACGCCCCCACCCTCGATGCGCTCATCCGCCGCATCATCCCCGGCGACATCCTGGCCGACCGCGCTCTCGACCTTCCGGCCGCGCTCACCGAGGGCGATATCCTCGACGATCTGCGTCACTTCGCCGCGCGCAATCAGGTCAAGCGCAGCCTGATCGGTCTCGGCTACCACGGCACCGTCACGCCGCTGGTCATCCTGCGCAACGTGCTCGAAAACCCCGGCTGGTACACCGCCTACACGCCCTATCAGGCCGAAATCTCCCAGGGCCGCCTCGAAGCCCTGCTCAATTTCCAGACCATGGCCGCCGAACTCGCCGGCATGGCGATCGCCAACGCCTCCCTGCTCGACGAAGCCACCGCCGCCGCCGAAGGCGTCGCCCTCGCCCACGCCGTCCATAAAGGCCACTCCACCACCATCGCCGTCGCGTCCGATCTCCACCCCCAGACCCGCGCCGTCATCGCCACCCGTGCCGCCCCGCTCGGCTGGGCCCTGACCGATATCGAGCCCGACGACGTCGCCGCCATCGCATCCGCCGCGCCCTTCGCCGTGGTCCTGCAATACCCCGGCACCACCGGCGCCATCCGCGATCTCACCGCCGAAATCGCCGCCGCCCATGCCGCCGGCGCGCTCGCCATCGTCGCCGCCGACCCGCTCGCCCTCGCTCTGCTAAAACCCCCCGGCGAAATGGGGGCCGACGTCGTGGTCGGCACCACCCAGCGCTTCGGCGTCCCGATGGGCTTCGGCGGCCCGCACGCCGCCTATTTCGCCACCCGCGATTCCCTCAAGCGCCACATGGCCGGCCGTCTCGTCGGCGTCTCGATCGACGCCGCCGGCACCCCCGCCCTGCGCCTCGCCCTGCAAACCCGCGAACAACACATCCGCCGCGAAAAAGCGACCTCGAACATCTGCACCGCCCAGGTCCTGCTCGCCGTCATGGCCGGATTCTACGGCGTCTGGCACGGCCCCGAAGGCCTTCGCCGCATCGCGACCCGCATCAACCTCGCCGCGCGCATCCTCGCCACCGCCAGCCGCTTCCCCCTCCGCCACGAGCATTTCTTCGACACCATCGCCCTCGAAACCGGCGCCGAAACCGACGCCCTCATGGCCAGCGCCCTGCACGCCGGCTTCAACCTCCCC
>JAQTXO010000173.1 GCA_028688765.1 Acidiphilium sp.
CACGATATGGGTGGCGAGGCTGAGGTGATCGCGCTGGAAACACCGGCGAAGACCGCACTGGCGGACCGGTTCGATGACGCGGCGGCCATCGTCGTCGAATGTTCCGCCTTCGAACTGGCTCTGGCCGCGCTGCCCGGCCTTCAGGCGCGCGGTGCGCTGGCTCTGATCCACCATCCGACCGCGCTGGAACCCGGCACGCCGGAAGCGCGGCGCAATCAGCTCAAGCAACTCGAAACAACGATGCTGCCGAAATTTCGCGGTGTCATCGCGGCGAGCACCCCGATCGCGGAGCGGCTGTCGAGCGAATTCGGCGTGCTGGCGAGCAGGATCCACGTGCTCGTCCCCGGCACCGATCATCAACCCCAGGTCGCGATCGACGCCGATGCACCCTTCGGTGCCCTCTGCACCATCCTCAGCCTCGGCACCCTGACCTACCGCAAGGGTTACGATGTGCTGCTGCGCGCCCTCGCGCTGCTGCCCGATCTCAACTGGCGCCTGATCCTCGCGGGCGAGCCGCGCGATCCCGCCTATGCCGCCGAAATCGTCGATCTGATCGACCGGCTGGGCATCGCCGATCGGGTCGAGCGCCATGGTGCGGCCGCTGGTGCCGAACTCGCCGCGCTATGGGCACCAACCGACCTGTTCGCATCTGCCACCCGTTTTGAAGGCTTCGGCATGGCGATCGCCGAAGCCATGGCCCGTGGCCTCCCGGTCGCGATCACCGATGGCGGGGCCGCCGGCGATCTGGTCGTGGTCGGTGCCGGAATCGTCGCCCCGGTCGACGATGTCGCCCAGTTCTCGAAGGCGCTGCGTCGCCTGATCTTCAGCCCGGCCCTGCGCGCCGAAATGGGCGCCATCGCCTGGAACCACGCGCGCAGCCTGCCGCAATGGCCCGAACAGGCCGCAGCACTCGAACGCATCCTTCGCCACTGAACCACCGGCACCTACGGATCGAAACCCGCCATCTCACGGAATGCGGCCTCGCTCAGCACCGCAATGCCCAGCGCCGCCGCCTTCACCGCCTTCGACCCGGCATCCTCCCCGATCACCACGTAATCGGTCTTGCGTGACACCGTCTCCGTCACCTTGGCCCCGAGCGCTTCTGCCCGCGCCTTGGCTTCCGGGCGGGTCATGGCAGTGAGCGTCCCGGTGAACACGATCGTCCTGCCCGAAAACGGCCCCGTCGCCGCCACCGCGACCCCATCCTCGATTGTGAGCCGCGCCACCAGCCGATCCAATTGTTCGCGATTATGCGGTTCGGCGAAAAACCCGGCGAGTTCCTCGGCGATCGACGGACCGATCCCGCTGATCGACCCCAGCTCCAGCCGCGCATCCGAGCCGATTTCCCCCGCCGCCTCCATCTGCGCCCGCCAGTTCGGATAGGAGGTATAATGCCGCGCCAGCAGCCGGGCATTCGCCTCGCCCACCCGCCGGATTCCAAGCGCGTAGATGAACCGCGCAAGCGGAACGCGCCGCCGCGCCTCGATCGCCGCCGCCAGTTTCCGCGCCGAGGTCGCACCCCACCCCTCCAGCGCCGCGATCTCATCCGCCCGGCCCGGCAGATCGAAGACGTCCGCAGCGGTCGCAAGCCAGCCGCGCCCGTGAAACGCCTCCACCGTCTTGTCGCCCATGCCTTCGATATCAAACGCCCCGCGCGAACAGAAATGGATCAGCCGCTCCACGACCTGCGCCGCACAGATCAACCCGCCGGTACACCGCCGCACCACCTCCCCGGCGGGCCGGATCGCCAACGAACCGCAGACCGGACAATGATCCGGAAACACGAACGCCACCGACTCTGACGGCCGATGGTCCGCCAGCACCGCAACGATCTGCGGAATCACATCCCCCGCCCGCTGCAATTCCACCGTATCGCCCACCCGTATATCCTTGCGCGCGATTTCGTCCTCATTGTGCAGCGTCGCGTGACTGACCAGAACCCCGCCGACATTCACCGGCTCCAGCGTCGCACGCGGGGTCAACGCCCCGGTCCGCCCGACCTGAATCGTGATCGCACGCAGCACGCTGATCGCCCGTTCGGCCGGAAACTTCCACGCCACCGCCCAGCGTGGCGCCCGCCCGACGAAGCCGAGCCGGTCCTGCAACGCCAGATCGTCCAGCTTGAACACCACCCCGTCGATATCGTAATCAAGCCCCGCCCGTTGTGCCGCCATTTCCTGCTGAAACGCTTCCGCCTCGGCCTCGCTTACCATGCGCGCCAACGGATTGACCCGGAATCCCCAGCGTTCGAGCGTCGCCAGATAATCCGCATGGGTCATCGCAACCGGCGCGCTGGCCTCGCCGCGCGCATAAGCGAACAACGACAACCGGCGCGACGCCGTCACCCGGGCATCGAGCTGCCGCAGGCTCCCCGCCGCCGCATTGCGCGGGTTGGCGAATTGCCGCGCCGACCCCTGCGCCTGCAAACCCTGGTTCAGCGCGAAGAAATCCGGCTTGGTCATATAAACCTCGCCGCGTATCTCGATGAAATCGGGCGCATCATCGGGCAGATTGAGCGGCAACTCATCGAGCGTCCGCAGATTGGCGGTGACATCCTCGCCCACCGCCCCATCCCCCCGCGTCGCCCCACGCACGAACACCCGATCCTGATAGGTCAGCGAAATCGAAAGACCATCGATCTTGGGCTCGGCCACGAAGCGCAGCGGCGCCGCACCGAGATTGAGAAACCGCCGGATCCGCGTGCAGAACGCCTCAAATTCACCGGGGTCGAACACATTGTCGAGCGAGAGCATCGGCTGGCGATGCCGCACCTTCTCGAAGCCTGCCGCAGGTGCGGCTCCCACGGTCTCCGGGGCCACGCCCAGCGCCGCCGCCTCGCGCTTCAACGCATCATAAGCGGCATCGTCCATGATCGGCTGGTCGTCGCGATGATACGCGAGGTCCGCCGCCGCCAGCAGTTCGGCCAGTTCCTGCCGCCGCGCGTCGCTCATGCGCCCCCCAGCAGGCTCGCCGCTGCCTCGCGCGCCGCATCGGTGACCATTTCGCCAGCCAGCATCCGGGCAATCTCCTCGCGCCGTGCCGCCGCATCCAGCCGGTGCACCAGCGTCTGCGCCCGGCTGCGCCCCACCGATTTCGCGACCTGAAAATGCGTCGCCGCCCGCGCCGCCACCTGCGGCGAATGCGTCACCACCAGCACCTGCGTGGTCTGCGCGATCCGCGCGAGCCGTTCACCCACCGCCGCCGCGGTCGCCCCGCCGATGCCGCTATCCACCTCGTCAAAAATCAGCGTGCCGACCGGCGATTCCCCGGCCAGAACCACGTTCAGCGCCAGCAGCAGGCGCGACAACTCGCCGCCCGAGGCCACCCGGTCGAGCGCACCCGGCGCATCACCGGGGTTGGTCGCGATCAGAAACCGCACCGCATCCGCCCCGCGCACGCCCCATTGCGCCTCCGGCAGGCCGATCCGCTCGACGCTGAACTTCGCCCGGTCCAGCTTCAACGGCGGCAATTCCTGCCCGACCGCACGCGCCAGCCGCGCCGCCGCCCGGTCCCGCGCCGCGCTCAGCGCCGTTGCCGCCACCACGTATTCACCGCGCGCCGCCGCCGCTGCCGCCGCGCACCGCTGCAACGAAGCGGTCCCGGCATCGAGCGTGGCGAGGCGCGCGATGAACCGTTCCAGTAAAGCAGGGAGCTCAGCCGGCACGACACCATGCTTGCGCGCCATGGCCCGCAGCGCGAACAACCGCTCCTCGATCGCCTCCAACCCGCGCGGGTCGCCCTCCACCTCGTGCGCCGCGCGGGACAGCAGCGTCTCGGCCTCGGCCAGCGCCTCCTCGGCCCGTTCGATCGCGGCGAGCGCCTGGCCGATCACCATCCCCTGCTCCGCCGCCGCAATCCGCCCCAGCGCCCGCGCCGCACTCCGCAACATTGCCCCCGGCCCGTTCGACCGCCGCTCGCGCGGCGCCAACTCGCCCAGCGCGGTACCGATCGCCTCGGCCCGACGCTCCGCCCCCTGCATCAACTGACGCGCGGCGGCGAGTTCATCCTCCTCGCCCTCGCGCGGCGCGAGCGCGGCGAGTTCATCGACGGCGTGGCGCAGGAAATCCTCGTCGCGCAGCGCCTCGGTCAGTGCGATCTCGGCATCCGCCCGCGCCGCCTCGGCAGCCTGCCATGAGCCGTGCAGCGAAGTCACGGTGTCGCGCAGCGCCCGATCGACGCCGTAATCATCGAGCATCGCGCGCTGGGTCGCCGGGTCCGACAGGCCGATCTGCGCGTGCTGCCCCTGAATTTCGATCAACAGATCCGCCACGCGCCGTAACAGCGCCACACCCACCGGCTGATCGTTGATCAGCGCGCGCGAACGCCCATCCCGCGCCACGATCCGCCGCAGCAGGATCTCGTCCCCCGCCTCGATCCCGTGATCCTCCAACAATCGCTGCGCCGGATGGTCCGCCGCCACCGCGAACGAGGCGGTCACCACCGCCTGCGCCGCCTCGGTACGGATCAGCCCGGCATCGGCCCGCGCCCCCAGAGCCAGACCGAGCGCATCGAGCAGGATCGACTTGCCCGCCCCGGTCTCGCCGGTGAACGCCGCCAGCCCGCCATCGAACCCGAGATCGAGCCGGTCGATCAGCACGACATCGCGGATCGACAGCGCGGTGATCATGACCGCGGCGCGCGGCTCAGAGCAGCCCGAACAGGAACCCGCCGGATTTACGCGGTGGGGTGGCCCCGTTCAGCAGATGATGCGCGCCGAGCTTGTCATAGGCGAGCTTGTACCAGTGCGAGCCAGGATAATTATACCCCAGCACCGCCGCCGCCCGCCGTGCCTCCGGGATCAACCCGAGGTCGAGATCGCATTCCACCAGCCGTTCCAGCGCCTCGGGCACGAAGGTCGTGGTCTGATATTGCTGGATCACGATCTGAAACTGATGGATCGCGGCAGGATACAGGTTCTGCCGCTCATAGAACCGCCCGATCGCCATTTCATGCCCGGCGAGCCGGTTCTGTGCCAGCCGCAGTTTCACCCTGGCGTCCCGCGCATAGGCACTGTCGGGGAAGCGGGTGACCACATCCTGCAGCGCCTGCACCGCTTCGAGCGTGAAGGTCTGGTCGTGATGCACGCCCTCGATCTGCTCATAGAAGCAGAGCGCCTTCAGATAATACGCATAGGCCGCATCGGGGCTTGCCGGATGCAGTTCGATGAAGCGGTTGAGCGCCCCCACCGCGGAATCGAAATTCTGCCGGCGAAACTCGGCATAGCCGTGCAGCAATTCGGCATGGGTCGCCCAGGTCGAATACGGGTAATTGGTCTCGACCGCGTTGAACGCCTCGGAGGCCTTCTTGTTCTCGCCCTTCTGCAGATAGGCGAGCCCGTTGGAATAGAGTGTCCCGGCCGACGCGAGCGGCTTGGCCTCCTTGCCCTTGCCGCCCTTGCCGGTATGGGCCGAGCCGCCGAACAGCCCGCAGCCGCCCAGCGCCAGGGGCACGAGCAAGGCAAGACTCATCCAGCGGGGAGACCGGCCTCGGCCAGACTGGCATGGCGCAGACTGGCATAGGGCAGACTGGCCTCGGGCAGACTGGCCTCGGGGCGACCCGATTGCGGGGTGCGAAGCGGGCGGAATCGTCTGGGGGTGCGCGTGCGTCATCGGGCCGGGCTTATAGCATGTGATTCGGTGGCGCGAAGCCTCTGCGCCGGTCCCGTGCGGGAAAACCCCCCGAACATCGCAAACCGCGCGAAAAACCCTGCCGAAACCGGCGGAAATCGGCCCGCGGCGCTTGCGCCTTGCTGCGGATGTGCGTATCTCTCCCATTAGCTGCGGGCATTCTGTCCGCGGCTCGTTCCCGCTACCGGAACGCCCAGCAATCCACCCGGTCCCCCGGGCAGTCGAGGCTTCATCGCCCGCATACCAAACCGGCCACGAAAGTGGTCTCGTTTCAAGGATTTAAACCGCTTCATGGGTTCAATCGCAACCGTTGCGCGCCAGCACGGCGCAGACCAATACACCGGCACTGACGATTTCGCCGCGCTGCTCGACAGCACGCTCGGCAGCAACACCGGCTTCGAAGGCTCGGTGGTGTCAGGCCGCGTCTCCCGCATCGACGACGAATTCGTCGTGGTCGATGTCGGTCTCAAGAGCGAAGGCCGGGTTCCGCTCAAGGAATTCGGCGGCCAGGAAGTCAAGCCGGGCGATGTGTTCGACCTCTTCATCGAACGCTACGAGGACAAGGATGGCACGATCGTCCTCTCCCGTGAAAAGGCCCGCCGCGAAGAAGCATGGACCGCGCTCGAACGCGCGCATGAGGCACAGACCCGCGTCAACGGCATCATCCATGGCCGCGTCAAGGGCGGGTTCACCGGCGAGCTCGGCGGCGCGACCGCGTTCC
>JAQTXO010000174.1 GCA_028688765.1 Acidiphilium sp.
GTACTGGGTGAGCAGCGAGGCGAAGCTGGGTTGTTCGAGAAAGCAGCGGCGGATCACGACCAGGGCGAAGCGCATCGGGTTGATCCAGGTGAGGTCCTGCACCAAAGGCGGCATGTTGGCGATCGGGGTTGCGAACCCCGAGAGGATGATCGAGGGGACCATGAACAGGAACGCGCCGAGCAGCGCCTGCTGCTGGGTTGCTGAAATCGAGGAAATCATCAAGCCGATGCCCGTCACGGCCGCGGTAAACAGCAGCAGCCCGGTGTAGAGTTCGAGCAACCCGCCGCGCAGCGGCACATCGAACCAATAAACGGCAGCGATGATGCTGACGGTCGCTTCAAGCATCCCGATGACCATGCCGGGGATGCTTTTACCAAGCAGAATGTCGAGCGGGCGCATCGGGGTCACAAGGATCTGGTCGAAGGTGCCGGCCTCGCGCTCGCGGGCGATGGATAATCCGACCACCAGCAATGTGATCACTTGAGTCAACAGGGCAACGATGCCGGGGATGATGAACCAGTGAGAGTCGAGATTGGGGTTGAACAAGGCGCGCGGATCGAGTTGCGTGGGCGGGGTGGCGCCCCCGTGATCGGCGGCCCAGGTCGCGCTGGCATCGGCGATGATGGTGTTGGCATAGCCCAGGATCAACAAGGCGGTGTTGGAGTTGCGACCATCCACGATGACCTGCACCGGTGCCGGCTGATTGGTCAGCAGGTCGCGCGAGAACCGGGGATCGATATCGAGTACCATCTCAACCGTGCGAGAGTCGATCAACGACTGGATCTGGCGCGGGCTGTGCAGGGTGGCGACCTGCTCGAATGCGCGCGATCCGGCGAAATCGGCGACCAGATTGCGCGACGCGATCGAGCGGTCCTGATCATAGACCGCAAAGGGCACATGGTTGAGGTCGAAACTCGCGGCGTAGCCGAACACCAGTAACTGGATCAGCGGCGGCCCGACCAGCACCATGCGGCTTTTACCGTCGCGCAGGATCGCGAGGAATTCCTTGATCACGAGGGCCAGCACGCGTCCAAACATGGCTCAGTCCAGACGCTTGCGCGCGGCGAGGCGGGCGGCACCGAGAAATACCACTGCCATCATCAGCAAAGCGAACAGATTGGGCACCAGCACCGACCAGACCGTGCCGGCGAGGAACAGGGTTTGCAGGATCGACACGAAATACCGCGCAGCCACGATATGCGTGACCCATTGGATTGCCACCGGCATGCTCACAATGTCGAAAATGAAGCCGGATAGAATGAAGGCCGGCAGGAAGGTGGTGATGATGGCGATCTGCCCGGCCACGAACTGGTTTTTCGCCACCGTGGAAATCAGCAGCCCCATGCCGAGCGAGGCGAGCATGAACAGCGCGGCCGCCAGTGTCAGGACCAGGATCGAGCCATGCAGCGGCACGTCGAACAGGAAGACCGCGATCAGCACGGCAACCACCATGCCGCCCATGCCGAGAATGAAGTAAGGGATCACTTTAGAAATCAGGATTTCATTCATACTGACCCTGGTGACCATCAGCGCTTCCATCGTGCCGCGTTCCCACTCGCGAGCGATCACCAGCGCAGTCAGCAGGGCGCCGGTCAACGTCATGATTACGGCGATCAGTCCCGGGACCAGATAGTCGCGGCTGCTGACCGCCGGGTTGAACCAGATGCGAGGCTGCATCGCGATCGGGGTGGCCGCCGTGCCGGGAATGGCTTGGGCCGCGATCCACACGGACCAGCTCTGCTGGACGTAATTTTCAATAATCCGGGCATTGTTGGCGTTGATGCCGTCGACGAAGACACCGATGGTCGGCTCGCGTCCGGCATCGAGTTGGCGGGCGAAATTGCTGCGCAGCCACATGTAACCATCGATCGATTCATTGGCCAGCGCCGCTTGCGCTGCCGCGGCGCTGCTGAAGTCGCGCGGGGCGAAATACGGCGACTGTCGGAACTGGGCGGTCAGACTGGCGGCTGCTGCGCTCGGCTGATCGACCACGATGCCGAAAGCAACGTGCCGGGCATCGAGCGAAACGCCATATCCGAACAGCAGCAGCAGCACCGCCGGCAGTACGAAGGCGATCGCGATCGACGAGGGATCGCGCAGGATCTGCAGGGTTTCCTTGCGGATCAGGCCGCGCAGCCGCATCAGTGAGCCACTCATACGGCCTGCGCCTCGGCGTGGGATTTCGTCTGGTCCGCCTGGATCAGGGCGATGAAGGCGTCCTCCATCGTTGGATCGGGATGGGCAGAGTCGCGGCAGGATTGCTTTAATTGTTCGGAGGTGCCCTGAGCAAGGATTTTACCCTGCGCCATGATGACCAGACGGTCGCAATATTCCGCCTCGTCCATGAAATGGGTGGTGACCAGAACCGTCACCCCGGCGTCGGCCAGGAGGTTGATGCGTTGCCAGAACTCTCGCCGCGCGAGGGGGTCAACGCCGGAGGTCGGCTCGTCGAGGAACAGGATATCGGGTTCGTGCATCAGCGCGCAGGCGAGCGCCATACGCTGCTTGAAACCGAGCGGCAGGTCGCGGCTGGTGGCATCGCGGAGCGGGCGGAGTTCAAACTCATCGAGCGCCCAGGAGGTTCGGGCGCTGCGCCGGGCGCCCCTGAGACCATACGCGGCGCTGAAGAAATCGAGGTTCTGCATCACCGAAAGATCGCCATAGAGCGAAAATTTCTGAGCCATGTAGCCCAACCGGCCACGCGCGGTGGGGGCTGCGGTGCGCAAATCGAAGCCATCGACCTGCAAACGCCCGGCACTCGCCGGCAGCAGGCCGCACAGCATACGGAAAGTGGTCGACTTGCCTGCACCGTTCGCCCCGAGCAGGCCGAAAATCTCGCCACGCTGTACCGCGAAGCTGATGTCGTCCACCGCCCGAAAGGGGCCGAACCGCTTGACCAGATGATCGACCTCGATCACCGGGGCGGTTTTGCTGGCGGCTGTGGGCGTTACCGGAGTGGCTTCGGCTGACCGGCGCGGGGGCGCGCCACCGGCCCTGGAGCGGAGAAGATCGATGAAGCGATCCTCGAAGCGCGGTAGCACGCTGGTGAGAGTAACGTCCTCCAACGTCGGCTGGCCGCTAAAATCAGGTGTCTTGCCTGCATCCATGACCAGTCGCACCGTCTCGCCCTCGATCACCGCATCGGTTACGTTGGGCAGCGCGGCCAGGGTCGCCTGCAGCCGACGCTTCGGCAGGTGGGGCGAGCGGACGTGAAAACTGCGCCCCGTCATTGCGCGGGTGAAATCGCCGGGCCGACCGGCGCCGATCAGGTTGCCCTCGTGCAGAAGCAGCACATCGTCGCAGCGTTCCGCTTCGTCGAGATAGGCGGTGGAGAGCAGAACGGTCATGTTGGCGCTGCGAACCAGATGGTCGACGATCGACCATAGTTCCCGGCGCGATACCGGATCGACCCCGACGGTCGGTTCATCGAGCAGCAGCAGGCGGGGTGGGCGGATCAGGGTGCAGGCGAGGCCGAGTTTCTGTTTCATGCCGCCGGAGAGCTTGCCGGCTAGCCTCGTGGTGAAGCTGGCGAGGCCGGTCATCTGCATCAATTCAGCATAGCGCGCCGCCCGAGCGGTGGGGACGACCCCCTGGAGATCGGCGTAGAGCTCGAGATTTTCGGCGACGGTGAGATCATCATAGAGGCCGAAGCGCTGGGGCATGTAGGAAACCATGCCCTGCACGGAGAGCGGGTCGGTGTGGACATCGATGCCGAACACCGAGATCGACCCGGAATCGGCGCGCAGCAGCCCGGCGATCAACCGCATCAGCGTGGTCTTGCCTGCACCATCCGGACCGATCAAGCCGGTGACCAGGCCGGGCGTCGTGGTCGCGCTCACGCCATCGAGAGCCACGACGTGGCGTTTGCCGACGTGGAAACGCCGGGTGATTCCGACGATCTCCAGAGCCGGAGCCAGAGCCGGAGCCAGAGCCGGAGCGGTTGGCGCGGGGGGTATGGGAGATGTCGTGGCGGGTTCAGTGGCCGCCGTCATGGCCGCAGACTCCAGGGCCGCGCTGATCGGCTGGGCTTGGATGTTGGGCGAGATCGATCGTCACGGTCGCTGGCATGCCGAGCCGCAATTCGTTTCGGGGGGCGCAGGCATAGACCCGGAGTTGATACACGAGCTGTGCCCGCAAATCGGGAGTTTCGACGTTCTTGGGGGTGAATTCGGCGGTGGGTGACAGATACCCGATCCAGCCGCGAT
The DNA here is from genome assembly GCA_028688765.1 of Acidiphilium sp. Lineage (GTDB taxonomy): Bacteria > Pseudomonadota > Alphaproteobacteria > Acetobacterales > Acetobacteraceae > Acidiphilium > Acidiphilium acidophilum. The sequence goes on from JAQTXO010000174.1 coordinate 4,206, forward strand.
AGATCCGGCCCTTGTAGGAATCGGTGGTGATGTCGGCGGCCATCCCGAGTTTGATCTTGCCGAGATCGCTCTCCGGCACATAGGCGCGTACCCAGATCGGGTTGATCAGGGCGATCGTGTAAACCGGCGTCGCAGGGGAGGCCATATCGCCCTGTTCCAGGATCCGATCCTCGATCACGCCATCCGCCGGTGCGTAGAGCCTGGTATCCTTGAACTCCCGTTCGGCCAGTTGAGCGTTGGCGACGGCGGCGCGATAGGCGGCTTCGCTGGCCGCAATGTCTTCCTTGCGTGGTCCTTTCACCGCCAGCACATAGGTCTGCTTCGCCGCCTGATAGGTTTGTTCGGCGTTCTGATAGGCGGCCAGCGCATCGTCGCGCTGCTGGCGGGTGGCCGCGTTGCCGGTCACCAGGGCGCGGTAGCGCTGGTAGTTCACCTGATCGTTATGGGCAACGAATGCCAACGCGTCCATTTGCGCCCTGGCCTGAACGATGGTCTCCGGGCGGGAGCCGGCGATCAGGGCGGCCAGAACCTGCTGGAGGTTGGTGGCCTGGGCGCGGGCGGCGGCGAGCGAGGCGGCGAAGCGGCGATCGTCCATCAGGGCGATCAACTCGCCACGATGCACCACATCGCCCTCCTGGACCAGAAGTCTGCCGATCCGGCCATTATCGTTGAACGCGGCATCGACCTCGCGGATATCGACATTGCCATACAGCGTGAGGGTGTGGGCGGCGGCGGTCGGGCGGGTGCGCAGGTACAGGACCACGCCAGCCGCGACGAGCAAAGCCACAACGGCGACACCGATCAGCCGCTTTCCGGAGACCATGACCGGACTCAGCCGATCCGTTCCAACGCCAGCGCGATGCCTTGACCTCCGCCGATGCACAGGGTCACCACGCCCCGGGTGAGATGGTCGCGCTGCATCGAATACAGCAGGCGGGTGGTGAGAACGGCCCCGGACGCGCCGATCGGATGGCCATGGGCGATGGCGCCGCCCTCGACGTTCACGATCGCCTCGTCGAGGCCGAGACGGCGGGTCACCGCGAGGGCGATGGCGGCGAAGGCTTCGTTGATCTCGATCCGCTCAATGTCGCTCGTTGTCCAGTCCGCGCGGGCGAGCGCCTGCCGGACGGCCGGCACCGGGCCGAGGCCGAACATGCCCGGCTCGACCGCGCCGATGCCCCACGCGACCAGCCGCGCCATCGGCGCCAACCCGTGGGCCTTGGCAAAGGCGCTGGTGGCGACGATCATTGCCGCACCGGCGGAATTCAACCCCGGCGCGTTGCCGGCGGTGATCGTGCCGTCCTTGCGGAACGCCGGGCGCAGTTTTGCCAGGCTTTCAAGCGTCGTGTCCGGACGGTTGTGTTCATCGGCATCGAAGGCGACCGGGCCACGCTTGCCGCCGATTTCGACGGGGACAATCTCGTCCTTGAAGTGCCCGGCCGCTTTCGCCGCGGAAAAGCGTTGTTGAGAGCGGAGCGCCCACGCGTCCTGGTCGGCGCGGCTGATGTGGTCGAGTTCGACCAGATCCTCGGTGTGCCAGCCGGAGTGCTGGCCGGAGAAGGCATCGTTCAACCCGTCGCGCAGCATCGCGTCGAACACCACGCCGTCGCCCATGCGCATGCCCCAACGGCCGTTGGGCAGGAGAAAAGGCGCGCGATCCATGTTCTCCATACCGCCGGCGATCGCACAATCGACGAGACCCATCGCGACATCCTGTGCCGCCGAGACGATCGCCTGTGCACCCGACCCGCAGACGCGGTTCACCGTCATTGCCGGAATGTTCACCGGCAGTCCCGCCTCGATCGCGGCCTGTCTCGCCGGGTTCATCTTGACGCCGGCCTGGATGACGTTGCCCATAACCACGGTGCCGATCAGGTTCGGGGCGAGGCCGGCCCGATTGAGCACCGCAGTGATCGCTGCAGCTCCCAGGGTGGGGGCGGCAATATCTTTCAGCGACCCGTTGAACGTGCCGATCGGGGTTCGCATCGGGGCGCAGAGGACGACATCGTTGAGGGACATGAAAGGCTCCAGAACAGGGAAATCACTGAAAGTTTCGTAGAGCGATCATCGCGGTACGTCTTTGATTTGGATCAACCAGGTCATCGGCCGGGTTGGTATCGTCTGAGCGGCCGATA
>JAQTXO010000175.1 GCA_028688765.1 Acidiphilium sp.
GCATCAGTGCCGCGCCCGCCGCGATCAGTCCGGCCTCGCCGAACCCAGCAGCCGCGTCGCCGCCCGCGCGGGCGTCAAGACCTGAAATAACCGCCATAGCGTGGATGATAGAGTTCGGAATCGTCAAACCCGGCCTTTGCATGGCGCGCACCGTCCACCCGCGTCAGCACGGTACCGGCGAGCCGGATACCCGCCTGATCGAGCAGCCCGATCGCCGCCGCCACAACCCGCCGCGGCGTGTCCGACCAGCGGACGCACAGCAGTGTCGCATCCGCGACCCGCGCAAGCACCTGCGCCTCCGCGAGCGCGAAGACCGGCGGCAGATCGAGAATGACCAGATCATACCGCTGCCCCAGCGCCGTCATCAAAAGCGGCAACCGCTGCGACATGAACAGCGAGAGCGCATCGGTCGCGACCGATCCTGCCGGCATCACATCGAGTCCCAGTTCGGTCATCGGGTGTATTGCGCCATCGAGTTCGACCCGCGCGGATAAATGATCGGTCAGGCCCGGCATCCCGCCGAGGTCGAAGACCGCATCGAAACTCGGCTGGCGAATATCGCAATCGATCACCAGAATCCGCATCCCCCCCGCCGCCAGCGACACCGCGAGACTGACCGCGAGCGTGGTCTTGCCCTCCCCGGGTCGCGCGGCGGTGATCGCGAGACTGCGCGGCCCGGTGGGATCGAGCCACAGGCTGGTCCGCAACGCCCGCATCTGCTCGCTGAACGGCGAAAACGGATGCAGCCGCGCATAATCCGCCACGCTCAGCCCACGCCGGGCCCTGCGGGTCAATTCGGGAATGAGCGCCACGCAGGGCAGACCGAGATCGGCGCGTACATCCCCGCCGGTCCTGAACGTCGCATCGAGCGCATCCGCCGCCAAAGCCGCCACGCCCCCGAGGCAGAGCCCGAGCAGCACCGCCCCCACCACGATCAGCACACTATGGGGCGCGCTCGGGCTCCCGGGCGGGGTGGCCGGTGAAATCACCCGCGCATCCGGCCGGGTCAGCACACTCTGGCTTTCCAGCGTGCCGATCTGTTCGGTCTGCGCGCGCAGCAGGCTGCGTTCGGCGCTGCGCTGCTCTTCGAGGCTCGCGAGCGGCGCGGCACGGATCGATTCCGTCGCGGTCCGATGGCGCAGCGCGGCCAGAGCGGATTCCAGCGTCGCGACCCGCGCCTCATCGGCCCGCACCGCGAGGCGGGACGCCGTCATCTGCCGGGCGGTCGCCGCCGCGATCTGCCCCCGCAAAGCCGCCAGCGCATCCCGCGCCGCGCGCACCGCCGGATAATTCGGCCCCTCGGTGCCCGACAAGGACGCGAGTTGTGACGCAAGTTCCGCCGCCCGCGCGCGCATCGGCGCAACATTCGCCGCAATCGCCGCCTGCGCCGCCGCGGCCGGCATGCCGCCCTTGCCACGTTCCATCGCGGCGCGCGCCGTCGCCAGATCGGTCTCGGCGACCGCCAGGCTGTCGGTCAGTTGTCCCGCCTCCTGATCGGTCAGCGGCGCGGCACCGCTGCCATGCTCGGTGCCCGCCCGCGCCCGCGCCCGTGCGATTTCGACATCGAGCACCTCGACCGACCGTGCCGTCGCCGCCGCCCGCCGGGTCAACCAGGCCTGCGCATGATCGAGCACGGCCAGATTGGCGTCACGCTGCCGCGCGAGATAGACCCGCATCGCCGCATTGGCCGCCGCCGCCGAAAGCGCCGGACTGCGGCTGTCAAAACTGACATCGAGCAGTTGCGACCCGTCCGGCACGCTCACCCGCAGAGATGCCCGCACCCGCTCGATCAGATCCCGCCGCGTGAGCGGCTTCGGATGCCACGCCGGCAGATTGAACAACCGTCCGAACCATCGCCGCCACAGCGGTGCCCGCCCCGCCTGCGGGTCGAACACCGGATCACCCCGAAAATCGACCAACCCGACCATCTGATCGATCGCCGGCAGGCTGCGCACCACCTCGCTCTGGCTCGCCATCAGCGAATCGGTGACCTGGCTGGTCTCCAGCACGCCACGGAGCAATTTCGGATTGAAATCGACGGGCGCGTATAACAGCGTGCCGGTCGCAGTATAAACCGGCGCCACGCGCGACAACGCCAATCCCGTCAACAGCGGCAGCCCGATCGCCACGCTGCACGCCAGCCGCCAATGCCGGCGCACCGCCCGCAACGGCACCAACGGGTCGGCACGCTCGGCCCTCCCCGCCGATAACGCCAGCCCATGCATGCGCGGGACCGCTTCGGACATTCAGATCGGGCGCGAATTCAGATCGGGCATTGGTTGACCTCCGCATAATATGCGATGCACGCAGTGGCTCGATTATTCTGTCATTTCGCCCAATAGTCAATCTAAAGTTGTGTGTCACCGCAATCGCCCGAGGGTTGAGTTTACCATGCCATCCCAGCCGCGACGCCGCCTTCTGCTCCGCGCCACCTCCCTGCTCGGCATCGCCGCCATTGCGGGCTGTGCCGACGGTGCCGACCTGCCGCCTTTGCCGCCCGGCGCCACACATTCCTACCGGCTCGGCACCGGCGACGATATCAGGGTCATCGTGTTCGACCAGAAACAACTGAGCGCCGATTACCGGATCGGCGATTCCGGCACGATCGACCTTCCGCTGCTCGGCCCGGTCACCGCAGCCGGTCACACCACCAGCGGCGTCGCCCATGCCATCACGGCAGGCCTGATCCGGCGCGGTTTCCTGCGCGACCCGAAAGTCGCGGTCGAGGTGAAATCCTACCGGCCCTTCTCGATCCTCGGCGAAGTCAACAAACCCGGCCAATACCCGTTCCAGCCCGGCATGACCGTGCTCACCGCCGTCTCGATTGCCGGTGGCTTCACCTACCGCGCCATCGAGTCACGCTTCGGCGTCATCCGGGTCAGTCATGGGGTCTCGCGCGAATACCGCGCGTCACCGACCACACTGATCGCGCCGGGCGATGTGGTCAAGGTGATGGAGCGGCATTTTTAGGATCAGTTCAGTTTGGGATAAGTCTTCTTTTTGTGAACAAAAAGAAGCAAAAAAACTTTATTAATCTTGGCCGGTATCGGTGAAAGCGCCCGTGCCTCAACTCATAGAAGTTTTTTGCTTCTTTTTTTCAAAAAAGAAGCCCTTTCTCCCCTTCCCTTATCTTACCTTTCAGGAATGACTGCCCTTGGCAAACGCCTCCTGCTGCGCGGGCGATGCCGCCTTCTGATGCAAGGCCTGCCACTCCTTGTAGGGCATGCCGTACACGATTTCGCGGGCATCCGGGTCGGACATCGCCACGCCCTGCGCTTCGGCGGCTTCGCGATACCAGCGCGAAAGGCAATTGCGGCAAAATCCCGCCAAATTCATCAGATCGATGTTCTGCACATCGCTCCGCTCCCGCAGATGCGCGACCAAAGTGCGGAATGCCGCCGCTTCGAGTTCGGTGCGCTGCGCGTCATTTATCTCTGTCATGTCGTTTGCGTCCACTTCCTCTCCGGCGCGACCACGCAGCCGCGCCGCACTTGTTTGCGATGCCGGATTGTAGCACGACGCCCCCGCACACGCGATCAAAGGATACGGACATGGCCTCTCGGCTCAGGCGTCACCGGCGCACCAAGATCATCGCCACCCTCGGCCCGGCAAGCGCCACCCCGGACATGCTGGCGCAATTGTTCGAGGCGGGGGCCGACGTGTTCCGCCTCAATTTCAGCCACGGCACGCATGAGGATCACCTCGGCCGTATCGAGATGATCCGCGCCCTGGAACGCAAGTTCGACCGCCCGATCGGCATTCTGGCCGACATTCAGGGACCGAAGCTGCGGGTCGGCCAGTTTCGCGGCGGCCGCATCCAGTTGCAGACCGGCGCCGAATTCCAGCTCGACCTCAATCCCGCCCCCGGCGACACCCGCCGCGTCAACCTGCCGCATCCCGAGATCATCGAAGCCGCCAGCATCGGCGCCACCCTCCTGCTCGACGACGGCAAACTCCGCCTGCGGGTCCTGCGCAAGCGCGACGATCATCTGCTGACCGAAATCGTCAACGGCGGCCCGCTCTCGGACCGCAAGGGCGTCAACGTGCCGGACGTCGTCCTGCCGATCCCGGCCCTGACCAGAAAAGACCGGATCGATCTCGCCTTCGCCCTCGAACACGGGGTCGAATATATCGGCCTGTCCTTCGTCCAGCGCGCCGAAGACGTGCTCGAAGCAAGGGAAATCGCCGCCGGCCGCGCCCTGATCATGACCAAGATGGAAAAGCCCCAGGCACTCGACAATCTCGACGCGATCATGGACGCTTCGGATGCCGTCATGGTCGCCCGTGGCGACCTCGGCGTCGAACTCCCGCCGGAGGAAGTGCCGATCGCCCAGAAGCGCATCATCCGCGCCGCCCAGTCGCGCGGCCTGCCCGTCGTGGTCGCAACCCAGATGCTCGAAAGCATGATCTCGGCACCCGCCCCCACGCGTGCCGAAGCCTCCGACGTCGCAACGGCGGTGTTCGACGGCGCTGATGCCGTGATGCTCTCCGCCGAAAGCGCCGCCGGCCAATACCCCCGCGAGGCGGTCAACATGATGGACCGCATCATCGCCCGGGTCGAACGCGACGAGGACTGGCGGCGCGGCATCGATGCCAAACGCCCCGCCCCCGAGGCGTCATCCGCCGATGCCATCGCCCAGGCCGCCGATCAGGTCGCCCGCACCATCGGCGCCCGCGCGATCGTCGCCTTCACCAATTCCGGTGCCAGCGCGTTGCGGGTCGCCCGCGAGCGTCCGAACTGCCCGGTGATCGGCCTGACCCCCTCGATCGACACCGCCCGGCGCATGGCGGTGGTCTGGGGTGTCCATGCCCTGGTCACCGACGAGGTGTTCTCGATGAGCGAGGCGGTCAACCTCTCGGCAAAACTCGCGCGCCAGGAAGGTTTCGTGCAGGCGGGCGAGGAAATCGTGGTCGTCGCCGGCGTGCCGTTCGGCCAGAGCGGCTCGACCAACGCGCTGCGGGTGGCAAAAATATAGGGCGCCGCCAGCGCGCTGCTTGCATGAGCGTGTCGGCAGCGCCACAATGGCGCACCAATAAATTGAGGACACGCCAATGATCGCCATCTCGGTCCTGTATCCGAAAACCGCGACGTCGAAATTCGACACCGCGTACTATCACGACAGCCACATGAAGCTGGTCGATGCCCGATGGAGCCATATGGGGCTGCGCGGCAGCCGGGTGATGCACGGCGTCCCCGGCCCGGACGGCGGCGCACCGACCTATGCCGTCATCACCATCCTCGAATTCGAAAGCATGGCCGCCTTCGGCAAGGCCGCCGAGGCCCATGGCGCGGAAATCATGGGCGATATCGCCAATTTCACCGATGTCAGCCCGATCCTGCAATTCAACGAGATCGCGGTCTGAGCCAATATTTTACTTTACTTCTAGGTAGTTCCCCGACTATGTGAAGACGCCCGGGCGCCAGCCCGGGCGTCGGTCCCTGTTTCTGAGGATGTTCCATGCGCCGCACCGCCAGCCGCTTCGCCTTCGGATTGATCGCCACCATGTTCGCCGCCGGCAATGCCATGGCCTGCATGGTGCCGACGACGCAGCAGGCACTCGACGTCATCGGGTTGAAAAGCACCCTGATGGTCAGCGCCCTCACCTGCGACCAGCGCAGCGACTACGACACGTTCATGAAGCGGTTCCAGCCGCACATCCTCGCCGAACAGCACGATGTCGATGCCTATTTCCGCCAGAAGCATGGGCGGTTGTTCCAAAGATATGAGGACACCTACATCACCAGCCTCGCCAACGTGCAGTCTTCGGCCGGCATCCACGAAGGCACCGATTTCTGCAACCAGAGCAAAGTCCTGTTCGGCAAGGTCCTCACCTTGAACACCGAACATGAACTCGACAATTTCGCCCGGCGCGCCCCGGCGGTGCAACCCATCGTGGTGGTCGCTTGCGGCATCGTGGAAAGCAGCGCCTTCCGCCGCATGGAGCGCCTCGCGCCCAAGCCGTGACGAGCCTTGCCGGCGCGCCGAATTTTCGCGCCGTCGCCCCTCTGCCCACCCGTGATGGCCGCCATTTGCGACCCGATACGCTGTACCGGTCAGGTGTTCTCACCCACCTGACCGAAGCGGACCTCGCTATCGTCGAAACCCTCAGCGTCAAGCTGATCTGCGACCTGCGCAGCAGCGCGGAACGCCACCGTTTCCCAAGCCGATGGCCCGGTCTCGCCCCCGCCCGCACCATCGTGATGCCTAGCACGACCGACCGCGAAGCCGGCATGCAGCCCCTGATCGACCGCCTCGCCCGCGAGCCGGGTCCCGAAGGGGCGTATCGCGCCATGC
>JAQTXO010000176.1 GCA_028688765.1 Acidiphilium sp.
GCGGGGCGGCATCGAGCTGGCGGGTTCGGCTGCGGATGGTGGGGAGCAGGCGGCCGGGGGCGTGGCTGATGAGGAGCCAGATGGCGCGCGGGGGTGGTTCCTCCAGGAGTTTGAGGAGGGCGTTGGCGGCGTTGCGGTTGAGGGCTTCCGCGCCATCGACGATGACGACGCGCCAGCCGCCCTCGCCGGGGGTGAGGCGGAGGAATTTTCCGGCCTGGGCGACGGTTTCGACCACGATTTCGCCCTGCATGCGCTTTTTTTTCTCGTCGTAGCGGCGCTCGATGACGAGGAGGTCGGCGTGGGAGGCGACGGCGACGCGGCGGAAGACCGGGTCGGTGGGGGCGAGCGAGAGGTCGGGCGTGGTGGCGCCGGCGAGGAGCCAGCGGGCGAAGCGGTAGGCGAGGGTCGCTTTGCCGATGCCGGGCGGGCCGGCGATCAGCCAGGCGTGGTGCAGGCGGGGGCCGGAGGCGGCGCGGTGGAGTTCGGCGATCGCGCGGTTCTGGCCGAGCAGGAGGGGGTTGGCGCGCGGGGCGATCATGCGACTCGGGCGGCGACGGTGGCGGCGATGGTGGCGGCGATGGAGTCGATGCTGCCGGTGGCATCGATCAGGGCGCAGCGGGCGGGGTCGGCGGCGGCGATGGCGCGGAAACCGGCGGCGATCCGGGCGGCGAAATCGGCGTCGAAGCGTTCGTAGCGGTCGGGTCGGCCGGAGTGCGCGGCGAAGCGCGCGGCGAGGCGGGCGGCGGCGATTTCGGGTGGGGCGTCGAGGATGAGGGTGAGGTCGGGGGTGAGGCCGATCAGGCTGGCGAGGGTGGCGATGATGGCGGGTTCGACGCCGAGGCCGTGGCCTTGATACGCCATGGTGGAATCGGTGAAGCGGTCGCACAGGACGATGGCGCCGCGCGCGAGGGCCGGGCGGATCAGGGTTTCGACATGGTCGGCGCGGGCGGCGAAGACGAGGAGGGTGTCGGCGAGCGGGGCGAGGCTGGTGGCGGGGTCGAGCATCAGGGCGCGGAGGGATTCGGCACCGGGCGTGCCGCCGGGTTCGCGGGTCAGGACGATCGTGCGTCCCTGCTGGCGCAGGGTTGCGGCAAGGCGGGCGATCTGGGTGGATTTGCCGACGGCCTCACCGCCCTCGAAGGTGATGAAGACGCCGGGGTGGTTGGCGCGGTTCAATGCACGGTGATTTCGGGGTCGGGGACGCCGCGGGCGAGGACGGCGCGCAGGGCGGCATCGGCGGCGGCGACGCTGTGGTACGGGCCGAGTTTCACGGCGTAGAGGGTGCGGCCTTCGCTCGATTGCGGCACGACGCCGCCGGGCAGGCCTTCGAGGCGGTAGAGCGTGTTCCGGGCATCGCTGCCGGAGCCGAAGCCGCCGATTTCGACGTAAAGCGGGCCGGGATCGGGCGTGGTGGTGTGGACGATGCCGGACGGGCCAGCGACGGTGGGGGGTGCTGCGGCGGTGACCGGGGCGTTGGTCGGACGGGTGGTTCCGGCGGAGCCGGCGGCGCCGGGCGGAGGCGGCAGGGCGCTGGCCTCCACGCCCGCGACCGGGGCCGGGGTGAGATGCGGGCCGGCACCGACGGCGGATTGCAGGGCGGAGGATCGCGATTCCAGCAGTTTGACCCGGATTTCGACCACGCCACTGGCGGGAAAGCCGAGGCGGCTTGCGACGGCGCGGGTGACCGCGATGATGCGGCCGGGGGTGGCGGGTCCGCGATCGTTGACCCGGACGGTCAGGGATCGTCCGTTGACCAGATTGGTCAGGGTGACCAGCGAGGGCAGCGGCAGGACCGGGCTTTGCGCCATCAGGCCGGATTGGTGGAAGGCTTCGCCATCGGTGGTAGCGGCCTCGTGGCCGGGCGGGATGACCGCCGCGAGGCCGGTTTGGTCATAGGCGCCGAAAGTGCGCGGGTAGTGCCATTCGCCGCCGGCCTCAAAGGGGTAGCCGATCGTGTAGTGCGCGCCGGTCGGCGCCGGGCCGGGGCGGTTTGTGGGCGCAGCCGGCGAGCATTGCGACGGTGGCAGCGGCGATGGCGAGACCGGTACGATTGAGGCCGGCACGATTGAGGCCGGCACGATTGAGGCCGGCACGATTGAGGCCGGCACGATTAAGACCGGCACGATTAAGACCGGGCCACGGGCGGGCCGGGTTCATGCGGCGATCAGGCGGCCAAGTTCGCCCACCGCGAGGGCATAGAGATCGGACGGGTTGTAGCGGCGGATCGAGGTGAAATTGGCGTAGGCGAGATAGGCGGCACCGGTCGGGCCGTCGGGCAGGAGCAGCGAGGCTTCGGTGGTGGGGGGCAGGATGGCGGCATCGGCAAGGCGGTGGACGCCGAGTTGCTGCCAGCGGGCGAGCGGGAGGCGGTGGTCGCGGCCGGCGAGGCCAGCGTTGAACCCGGCGGGGATCAGCACCGGCTCGCTCGACGGCAGGCCCGGAATCCAGTGGGCCTTGTGGAGGTAGTTCGCGATCGAGGCGAGGGTGTCGGGCACGCTGGTCCAGATATTGGGGGTGCCCTGGCCGGAATAGTTCACCGCCGTGGTGAGGTAGACGCTCGGCATGAATTGGGGCTGGCCCATCGCGCCGGCCCAGGAGCCGATCAGGCCAGGGAGCGGGGCATCGCCCCGGGCGGCGATTTTCATCGCGGCGATCGCCTCGTTGGCGAAGAAGGTACTGTTGCGGAACCAGGCGAGGGTGGCGAGCGAATCGATGACCTGGAAATTGCCCTGGATGACGCCGAAATCGGTTTCGATGCCCCAGATGCCCATCATGGGCGCGGCATCGACGCCGAAGCGGCGGCGGAGATTGGCGAAGATGGGGCGCAGAGCCAGTTCCTTCGCGTGACCATCCTTGATGCGGGCCTGGGTGACCACGCGGGCGCTGTATTGCGCCCAGGTGAGGGTGAATTCGGGCTGGTGACTGTCGAGATGGATGACCCGGGAATCGGGGGCGAGGCCGCCGAGGGCCTGCGTCACGATGCTGTCGGGCACGCCCTGCTGGCGGGCGCGGTTGCTCAGCCCGGCGAGGAAACCATTGAAATCGGCGGGCTGGGCGGCTCGGGCGGTTGCGGGAGCGAAGGCCTCGGCGAGCGGAAGAGCGGCGAGCGGAAGGGCGGCAAGCGGGGCGGCGGCGAGCAGGGTGCGGCGTTTCATTTTCGCCTTGTGCCATGCGCCGGAGCGGCGCGGAAGGTGGTCAGGTGGAATTGATCAGAGCGGTGCCGCATCGCAGGCGGCGAGCTCGATCAGGCGTTCCAGCACATCGGGCTCCTGGGCACCGGCAATGGCGGAGACGCCGTTGACCACGAAACAGGGCACGCCGTTGATGCCGAGGCGGTGGGCGTGGAGATTGTCGGCATGGACCTGATCGACCGCGAGATCGGAGGTGAGGAAGCGGCGGGTGAGCGCTGGATCGAGCCCGGCATCAGCCGCGATGCGGACCAGGGACTCGATCTGGCCGATATCGACCCCGGCTTCGAAATAGGCGCGGAAGATCGCGAGGATGAGGGGTTCGACCGGGCCGATGGTGGTGGCGAAACGGACGAGGCGATGGGCATCGACACTGCTGGGCGTGCGGCGGATGCGGGCGAAATCGACCGTGAGGCCTTCGGTGGCCGCGATGTCGGTGATGGCGGCGTAGAAGCGGCGGGCGCGTTCCTCATCGCCGAATTTGCGGGCGGCATAGTCGGTCCGGCTGATGCCGGCGCGGGGCATGTCTGGATTGAGCAGGAACGGACGCCAGACCGGCTCGATGGCGAGATCGCGGCGCTCGGCGCGGAGACGGGCGAAGCGATGGACGCCGAGATAGCACCACGGGCAGACGAAATCGTAAACGATTTCGACCGCGATGCGGGCCGGACGGGGGAGCACCATATTCACTGTCGTACCGGTCTAGCGCAGGTCGCTGGCGAGGCAAAGATGAATTATGAATGTCCGACATTGCCGATCGCGATCCCCCCTGCCCTTTCGTGCGCCATCGGCGGGCTCAGGATGCAGGATGGCGGGGAAAGAGTACCGTTGGGATTGGTGATGGTGGTGAACCGTTCGATCGCGGAGGGGCGGCCGAGCAGGTAGCCCTGCATTTCATCGCAGCCGCAGCGGCGGAGGATGTCGGCCTGGGTCTGGGTTTCGACACCCTCGACCACCACGGGCATGCGCAGGCCCCGGCCGAGGCCGAGGATGGCGTTGATGATGGCAAGCGATTCCGAGCCTTCATCGAGATCGCGGACGAAGCTGCGATCGACCTTGAGCTTGTCGAACGGGAAGGCGCGGAGCGTGGCGAGCGAGGAGTAGCCGGTGCCGAAATCGTCGATCGCGATATCGACGCCGAGCGCCTTGATCTGGCGCAGGGTTTCGAGCGCGCGTTCGGGGTGGCGGATCAGCATGGATTCGGTGACTTCGATTTCCAGCCGCCCGGGCGCGAGGCCGGTTTCGGCGAGTATATCCTCGATGGTCGCGGCGAGATTGCCCTGCTGGATCTGGATGGGCGAGACATTGACGGCGATTTTGAGCGGGTTGGGCCAGGTTGCCGCTTCGGTGCACGCGGTGCGGAGAACCCACGCACCGAGCGGCCCCATGATGCCGATCGCTTCCGCGATGCCGATGAAGATGTCGGGCGGGACCGGGCCGTGGAGAGGGCTGTTCCAGCGCAGCAGCGCCTCGAACCCTTTGAATGCGCCGTGATGGGCGCAGAGGATCGGCTGGTAGACCAGGGAGAACTCGTCGCGCTGCAAGGCGAGGCGCAGATCGTGCTCGAATTTGCGACGGTCCTGGCCGGTGCGTTCCATCGAGCTGTCGTAACGGGCGAAATTGTTCGGACTGTCGCTCTTGATGATGTGGAGCGCGCGGGCGGCATGGGCGAGCAGATCGTCCGGCGTGGTGCCGTCCTCCGGGTAGAGGGCAATGCCGATCGAGGTGGAAAGGGCGATTTCGGCCTGGCCGCCGAGGACGACGCTGGTGCTGGCTTCGGTGAGCAGGCGGCGGGCGAGGCTGGTTGCGGCATCGGGCTGGTTGCCGCCGATCTGGATGACGACGAACTCATCGCCACCGCTGCGGGCGAGGATATCGGTATCGCGGATATGGCGCGACAGGCGGCGGGCGATTTCACGCAGCACGTCGTCCCCGCCGCGTGGCCGTAGAGGTCGTTGACGGATTTGAACCCGTCGAGATCGATGCAGAGCACGGCGACGGACTCGCGGCGGCGGGCGGCGGCGGCGAGGATCGGGACGAGTTGTTCGTCGAGATGGGCACGGTTGGACAGGCCGGTGAGCTGGTCGTACCGGGAGAGGTAGCGGATGCGCTCGAACGCCGATTTGCGCTCGGTGATGTCCTGGCAGATGCCGCGGACGGCGAAAACCTCACCATTGCTATCGTGTTCGGGTTGCATGTCGATCCAGAACCAGCGATCGGCACTGTTGGTCTCGTTGCCGCGTAATTCGATCGAGACGCCCTGGCCACTGGAGACGACGTCGTGGAAGGCGGACTCGAAATCGTGCGCGTCGGGCGGGGCGAACAGGTGGATCATGGCATCGAACCCGGGGACGAAACGATCGGGGTCGCAGCCGAACATCTCGTGCATTTCATCCGACCAGATCGTGTCGTGATGCGCAGTGAGAACCCGCCAACTGGCGATGCGGGCGATAGGGTGGATTTTTTTCAGCTCGCGGATGGACTCCGCAGAGGTGCGGGCGGCGCGGCGGGCGAGGTCCAGCGAGAAATTGGCGGCGAGGGCGAATTTCTGGATCAGCGGGTGCCGGCTGGTGGCAACGATGGTGCCGGCACCGGGACGATCGCTCAGATTGCAGAATTGCTGGCAGATATCCTCGATATCGGCGGGGTCGATCCAGGGGATGCGGGCTTGATCATCCGGCATGGTCAAAAGCGTTTTCGAGAGCCGCCCCTTCCGGTTCGTGATGGGGTGATCGTGCCGCCTCACCCACCGCGACATCGAACACGCAGAAGGGGGCATCGAGATCGCCGGCGACGATTTCAATGGCGATCGGTTCGTTGAAATGGCGCGCGACAGCCTTCATGAAGCTCGCGAAGAAGGCGGCGAAGCGCTGCTGGGACTGGTAGGTGACACGCAGATGGGAGCCGGCGGGACGGATCGTGACCAGATCGACCGCGCCGGGCAGGCCTGCACCGGCGGCGGAACCGCCGAAACTGTTATAGATCGCGGGCAGGCGATGGAGAAACCGGGTCGTGTCGGTCGCGCCGGAGAACATGCCGCCAAGATTGGCGTGAATCCAGGCGAGGAAATGCGTGGCCAGCCGATCGTACAGATC
>JAQTXO010000177.1 GCA_028688765.1 Acidiphilium sp.
ACCAGGCGATCGGGCTGCTCCTGCCTGATCTTGCCAATCCGTTCTTCCCGGCTCTCGCCCAGGCCGTGACCGATGCGGCGTGGGCACATCGCCACGCTTTGATCCTCGCCAGCAGCGGCAGCGATGCCGCAACCGAGGCGGAAGCCCTCGCGGCGCTGGCCGAACGCGCCGACGGCATCATCTGGATTCCCGGCACCGAGTCCCCGGTTCATCGTCCCACCGGTCCTGCCGTGATCCTCGATCGTCCGAGTCCGGCATTCGCCTCCTATGACAGCATCGCCGCCGATCATCACGAAGGTGGCGCGCTGGTCGCCGCTGCGTTCCGCGCTCAAGGCCGCCGCAGGATCGGCCTGCTCGCCGGTCCTGCTAGCTCCCCGAGTGCCGCGGGACGCGCCGAAGGCTTTCTTGCCAACGCGTCCGGTCTCGACATCATCTGGCATCATGAAGTCCCGTTCGCTCTCACCCTGCCCGAATCCGCTTGCGCCTGGCTGGCCGACCCCCGGCTCGATGGTATCTTCGCCGCGAGCGACGTCGTGGCGATCGGCACACTTCGGCGTCTTCGCGCACTGGGCCGCGCCGTGCCTGATGATGTCGCGGTGATCGGGTTCGACGACATTCCCTGGGCCGCCCTTACCGAGCCGCCGCTCACCACGATCCGCCAACCGGTCGATGCCCTCGGCCGCAGCGCGGTCGAAACCCTGCTCGCCCGCATCGCCGCTCCCACTACCCCGGTCGTCCATCACCGGCTTGCGGTGACCTTGATCGAGCGCGCCAGCACGTCCGCACCGGGGCACGTCGCATGATCGTCCTCGGCAGCGCCAATATGGATATCGTAGTCCGTACCGAACGAGCGCCCCATGCGGGCGAAACGCTGCTCGGTCACGATTACGCTCTCTACCCCGGTGGCAAGGGCGCCAATCAGGCCGTCGCCGCCCGCCGCGCCGGGGCCGAGGTCCGGTTTATCGGCTGTCTGGGTCGCGATTCCTATGGGGACAAGCTGTACCAGACGCTTGCCGCCGAGGGCATCGACGCCAAAGCCATCGTCCGCACCGCCATTCCCACGGGTGTGGCCATCATTACGGTCGAAGGCACCGGCGAAAACCGCATCATCGTGATTCCGGGCGCCAACCATGCTCTTACCCCCGCCAATCTCCCGGAAACGTTCCCGTCAGGCACCATTCTGCTCGCGCAACTCGAAATCCCGATCCCGGTCGTGCTCGCTGCTGCCGCCGCAAATCGCGCCGCCGGGGGCACCACCATCCTCAATGTCTCGCCGGTCGCGGGAGTCGATCCGGCAATCCTCGCTGCGCTGCGCGACGCCGCCGATATTTTGCTGGTCAACGAAGCCGAAGCGTCATGCCTGCTGGCATCCGACCATCTCGCCTCACCGGAGGCCGCTGCGATCGACCTCGCCGCCGATCGCCGTGCCGCGATCGTCACCCTCGGTGCCGCCGGCGTGGTCTGGGCCGCGAGCAATGCCACCAGCGTCGTCCCCGGCCATCTGCCATGCCACCCGGTCACCGTGATCGACACGACCGGTTGCGGCGATGCCTTCGCCGGAGCTTTCGCCGCCGCCGTCGAACGTGGTGCCGCTATCCAAAGCGCCGTCGCCTTCGGCAACGCGGCCGGTGCGCTTGCGGCGACACGGCACGGCGCGCAACCCGCCATGCCTCGCGCCGATGAGATCGCAGCCCTGCTCGAACCCTGACCGTTCACCCCTGACGAGGATACGCCCATGCTTCGCGGTATCGATCCCCTGCTCACCGCCGACCTGCTCCATGCGCTCCGGGCCATGGGGCATGGCGACACCATCACCATCGTCGATGCCAACTTCCCCGCAGCCGCCTGCGCGCGCCGCCTGATCACGGCTCAGGGCAGCGATGTCACCACCATGTTCCGTGCCATCATCGCGATCCTTCCGGTCGACGACTTCATTCCCAAACCCTTGCTCACCATGCAGATCGTCGGCGACCCCAGCACGGTTCCGCAAGCCGTGGCGGAACTCCACGAGGCGACCACCGCCGCCGGACTTGACACTGGAAGCCTCGGTACCGTCGAACGCCACGAGTTCTATCGCCGCGCCCGTGATAGTTTCGCGATCGTTGCCACGGGCGATCGCCGCCTCTACGCCAATATCATCATCACCAAAGGCGTGCTTCGCCCGGCGGGATAACAGCTACCCGCGCCGTCAGGCCAAGCTGAGTTCGGCCTGACTCGCGGCTCGCGGGCTGCTTTCAACCCTCGATTTCGACCCGGCCAAACCGGCGGAGGAAACATCCGGCGGTTGCATTGTCGTGGGCAGACTGTCCTTTTACGAGATTATGAGCCAGTAACCATACGTTGACTAATTTTATGTTTTATAATATTTTTAATTGGATAATTCGAAAAATTCGTCTTAGCGTGGACACGATCCTGAGTTGGTTCCTGATTTATGGACAATCTGCCGTCATTCCTGCCGAACGCGACCGACGGGCGGACGCGACCCGCGCCAGTGGTCAGTGCATACCCGGCT
Organism: Acidiphilium sp.; assembly: GCA_028688765.1. Classification (GTDB taxonomy): domain Bacteria; phylum Pseudomonadota; class Alphaproteobacteria; order Acetobacterales; family Acetobacteraceae; genus Acidiphilium; species Acidiphilium acidophilum. Next base: position 2,513 of record JAQTXO010000177.1, read on the forward strand.
CCCGCGCCGCTGCCGACCCAGTCGGGGCCGTGCGGAATCCGGTTCGATTTCAATGATGGGTGCCGGGTCGCGCTGCCCCGCGGTGATGGCCCCTGGCACGTGGTTCTGCGCGACCGCCTCACCGGCAACATCCTGTTCGATACCGAACTCGATGAAGGCCTCGTCGTCAGTGCCAAGCGCTACGCCGTTCCGTTCCGGATCGAAATCTCGCAATCGGGTCGCGAGGTGTTCACGCACGATCAGAATTGTACGGATCAGGCCGTCCACATCGCCTTTCCCGTCGGCACGCTGGGCGACATCCTCGGCTGGTTCCCCTACGCCGCGCGCTATCAGGAAATCCACCGCTGTCGCCTGACCTGCTCGATGGCCGCGAACCTCATTCCGCTCTTCGCGGCAACCCACCCCGACATCACCTTCCTCGACCACGATGCGGTCGATACCGGAAATTTCTACGCCACCTATTATCTTGGCCTCTTCTTCAACGACGATGAACGCCGCCGGCAACCGTGCGACTTCCGTTTGGTCGGGCTGCACCGCACCGCCGGCTACATCCTCGGCGTCGATCCCACCGAAACCCCGCCGCGCATCGCGCGCCCGGCCCCGGCACCCAAGGCGTCATCCCCCTATGTGTGCATCGCGGTCCAGAGCACCGCTCAAGCCAAGATGTGGAACAATCCGGAAGGCTGGCACAAGATCGTCGCGTTTCTGAAGGATCGCGGCTACCGCGTCGTCTGCATCGACCAGAAGCGCGTCGGTGGCAGCGGCATGGTCTGGACCCATATTCCTCACGGCGTCGAGGACATGACCGGCGATCATCCGCTGCTCGAACGTGCCGAGCTGCTGCGGGGCGCCGTGCTGTTTGTCGGACTGTCGAGCGGCCTGTCCTGGCTTGCCTGGGCGGTGGGCACGCCGGTCGTGATGATTTCCGGCTTCACCCACCCGCTCAACGAATTCGCCACCCCCTACCGGGTGATCAACTACCACGCCTGCAATTCCTGCTGGAACGATCCGCGCGTTGCGTTCGACCACAAGGATTTCCTCTGGTGCCCGCATCACGCCGGTACACCCCGCCAGTTCGAGTGCACCCGCCTGATCACCGCCGAACACGTGATCGGGGTGATCAGCACCGTGCCTGGCTTCGCAACCGAAAAATCTCCCCCATCGACCGACAACACGAGAGGATCCTTCGCATGAGCGGAACCACGATCAGCAGCGCGACCAAAGTAGGTTCAGGTAAAACGATCAGCGGCGCGACAGTGGCGGCAGGCGGCATTCTGGAAGTGCTCGGCGGCACCATCTCGGCGATTTTGGTTACGTCAGGCGGCACTGCGCTTGCGGCTTCAGGCGTTGCCGACGGCGTCACGCTTCAAAACGGTGCGATAGGCGGGTTTGTCCTCGGGGCGAACGTATCCGGTACCGCCGTCTATGCCGGTGGCCGCTTGTTCGACGGATATTCAGGCTATGCCGGTGCCACGATTTCCAGCACCGTAATCGATGCCGGGTCGCTCACCGTTTCGAGCGGCGGGGTGGCGGATGGGAATATCGCACTTAACAGCGGCTCCATCGCGGTCGTCTCCGGTGGCACCGCTTCGGGCAGCGTGATCGAGAGCGGCGCTCACATCACAGCAGATGGTGGTACCATCCTCGGCGTTGACCTTGACAATTCGGGGATCGAAGTCGTCTTAAGCAGCGGTAGCGCCAGTGGCACGACGGTCTATAGCGGCGGCGTCCAGCTCGTCCTGACCACAGGCACCGTTCAGAATACGACCGTTGACGCCGGCGGCATTCAGTATGCCGGTTTCACCAGCGGTAAAACAACGTCTGCCGGCGGAACGCTCATTTCCTCGGTGATCGACGGTGGCAATCAGTCGGTGCTGAGCGGCGGCGTAGCGATCGGCACAACCATCACGGCCAACGGTCAGGAAACCGTCTACAGTGGCGGCACCACCAGCGGCTCCACACTCGGGGTGGATGGGAATTTGCTGTTGAATGCCGGAGCGGTCGTCAGCGGCGCGATCGACTTCACCGGCGCCGGTGCCACTCTGGGGCTCGACGGGATCACCAACCTCAACAACGTCATCAGCGGATTCGATGCGACCGGTCCGAGTGAAGGCGATTCGATCTTTTTCGTCGGGGCCAGTTCCGCGGGAGTCGGCACCGCGACCCTCGGCGCGGGCAATGTACTGACCGTGACCGAAGGCACCGCGACCTATACCGTCCACCTCGACCCGAGCCAAAATTTCGCAGGCGATCATTTCTCGGTCTCAGGTGGCGTTCTCAGCGTCTGCTTCTGCCCCGGCACCCGCATTCTGACCGCGCGCGGTGAAATCGCCGTCGAGTCGCTCGCGGTCGGCGAGACGGTGATCGCTCATGACGGACGGCTCGTCCCGATCGTGTGGATCGGCCATCGCCGCCTCGATGCCAGCCGCCATCCGCACCCCGAGCAGATCCGGCCGATCCGGATCGAAGCCGGTGCCATCGCCGATCGTATCCCCGCGCGCGATCTGTATGTGTCGCCCGACCATGCGCTCTATCTCGATGGCATGCTGGTTCCCGCCAAGGCGCTGGTCAACGGAAGGTCGATCGCCCAGGTCGAGCGGGATGCTATCGAGTATTATCACATCGAACTTCCCAGCCACGACATTTTGCTGGCCGAGGCGCTGCCGGTCGAGAGTTTCCTTGATACCGGCAATCGCGCCTTTTTTGCCGGTCAGCGCGACGATGCCATCATTCTTCACCCCAACATGATGCAGAGCGAGCGCGAAGCACGCTCGTGCGCGCCCTTCACCGAATCGGGTCCGGCGATCGTCGCTTTGCGCCGCCGCATCCTCGCGCGCCTGCCGGTCGAGTCGCACACCAGTGATCCGGCCATCGTTCTGATTGCGGGCGAGCGGCGGCTTGAGGGCGTCCGGACCGGTGAACGGCAATGGTCGATCTACCTGTCGTCGATGGCGGGGGGCGCACGGCTTTCGAGCCGGAGTTTCGTGCCCGCCCATGAAGATCCCGCGTCGGAAGACCGCCGCCGCCTCGGTCTCGATATCGCGAGCCTCATCCTCGATGGCACAAGGCTCGACCTTGCCGATGAACGTCTCGCCAAAGGGTGGTACGCCGCCGAACCCGCGCATCGCTGGACCGATGGCGACGCCACTCTGCCTGATTCACTCCTCGCGGGCGCACACCGTCTGATCATCGAGCTTGCGTCGGAACCAACCTACCCGACCACGCGGGAGGCACCAATCGCCCGCCGTATGCATGCCGGTCACGTCCGCTAAGCCGAAAATCCCGGTTTTTAGGACGAGAGGTGGTTTTATGAAGCAAATATCTCATAAATTACTGATTGACAATGTTTATGAGATAAACAATAACATTCAAGGTATTATCTTAAACGAGATACAAGGTGATACCCGGGTGAGGCGCAACGTCTACGGAAGCCGACAGCTTATCGGCGCTGCGTGCTGACCTGCCTGATTGTTACGGGGGGCTTGTTGGCAGGTGCCGTCAGCACTCTGGTCTGCGTTTTCAAAATCTAATGGGAGTTGAACCAATGACGACAATTCGTGAACTTTCGACCACCGAAATCGACGCCGTCTCGGGCGGCACCATCTCCGTCTCCGGCGTCGGCACTCTTCTTGGCGGCCTCGTCGGCGATGTGGGCGGCTTGCTCGGGAGCCTGCTTGGAACCGTCAGCGGCGTTCTCGGCGGCCTGCTCGGTGGTCTGATCGGTGCGCTCGGCCCTGTTCTCAGCGGCCTCGGCC
>JAQTXO010000178.1 GCA_028688765.1 Acidiphilium sp.
GCGAATGGGCACGGGCGGAGGTGGCGCGCGGGGTGGTGCCCGGTGGGCCGTTGGCGGGGGTGCCGTTTCTGCTCAAGGATATTTTCCAGGAGGATGCCGGCGTGACCATGACCATGGGGACGCTGGCGCTGAAGGATCATGTGGCGCGCACGACATGCGCCTATGTCCGGCGGGTGCGGGAGGCCGGGTTTGTCATCATCGGGTCGACCACGACACCGGAACTCGGCCTCAAGGCGACCACCGAAACCGTGCTGCACGGCGATACCCGCAACCCGTGGAATCTCGAACGCACGCCCGGCGGGTCATCCGGCGGGGCGGCGGCGGCGGTTGCGGCGGGGTATCTGCCGATGGCCGGGGCGTCGGACGGGGGCGGGTCGATCCGGATTCCGGCGTCGTATTGCGGTTTGTTCGGGCTGAAGCCGTCGCGCGGGCGGGTTTCGGAAGGCCCCTCGATCGGCGAGGGGTGGGAGGGCGCGGTGTGCACCCATGTGCTCACGCGTTCGGTGCGGGATTCGGCGGCGATGCTGGATGTGCTGGCAGGGGCGGAGCCGGGCGATCCGTTCGTGATCGCACCCCCGGCGCGGCCCTTTGGTGCAGAGGTGGATGCCGAACCGGGGCGGTTGCGGATCGGGTTTTCGACGCGCTCGCCGGTGGGGGGACGGGTGGATGCGGAGATGGTCGCGGCGGTCACGGGGGCGGCGAGGCTGCTCGAAGGGCTCGGGCATGTGGTCGAGGAGGCGGCACCGGATATCGACGGCGAATTGCTCGCGCGGTGTTACATGGGGCTGTATTTCGGGCATGTCGCGGCGATGACGGCGCGTATCCGGCGCGAGACCGGGTGTGCAGCCTCGGCGTTTCATGCCGATACCAGGGCGTTGGCGTTGCTCGGGCGCGCGATGTCGGCGGGGGAGTATGTCGCGCTCCGGGGGCACTGGAACGGATTTGCGCGCAAGCTGGCGGCGTTTCACGCGCGTTATGATCTGTTTCTGACCCCGACCACGGCGTTGGGGGCGGCGCGGATCGGCGAGCTCGATACGCCGAAGCGGATGCAGGCGATCGCCGGACTGATCGACCGGCTGGGGGTGGGCAAGGTTCTGATGAAATCGGGGATCGTCGATGATCTGGCGTTCAGGAATCTGGAGAGGACGCCGTTCACCCAGTTGGCCAACCTGACCTTTGTTCCCGCGATGTCGGTGCCGCTGCATGTCGGGGCGGACGGGATGCCGGTGGGGGTGCAGTTCGTGGCGCGGTTCGGGGCGGAGGCGATGCTGTTGCGGCTGGCGGGGCAACTCGAACGCGCCGCACCCTGGGCGGGGCGCATGCCGGTTCGTCACTGAAGCGGAACGGTTGCCGCCGCGTGAGGCGGGGCACGCGGTATTGCCTTGAACATGCAGCGGGACCTGCCCACATCCGAGACGGTCGGAGGTGCGGCGACGATGAGGGTGCGCCCGGATCGGAACAGGGCGCTGGACTGCGTCGCGAAATCGGGGCCGAAGGCGATTCGGTGTTGATTCGGAACCGGAATTCAGGCCGTCACCGGCTGCAGGGAGAGAGTCCAGCATGGATGAGCAGATCGTCATGACCAGCACGACCTCGCCTGCCGCGGCGCAGTCGCATGATGCGGCGGTGACGCCGACGCGGCCGGTGGGCACGGCACTTTATCATGTTGATATCAAAACAAGCAGGATTGCCGATTGGGGCCGGGTTCTCGGTGAGGCGGTGGAGCTTGGGTTCGAGGGCGTTCTGCTCGCCTCGCCATTCGCAACGGGGCGGGATGGATCGGGGCTGGTTGCCGATCATGACCGGATCGAGGGTGCGGGCGAGGCGATGGCGGTGTTGCGCGGCCTCGCCGGGGCGGCGCATGCGCTGGATTTGTCGGTGGTGATGGAGGCCGGGCTCGACCTTGTGGCCGGGGATGCCGCGCTGACTGCTGCTTATCCCGCGTGGTTCGCGCATGCGGCGACGGGTGCCTCGTTCTGTTACCTGTCGGATTCCGATCCGGTGGTGGATTGGTGGGATGAGCGGCTGGCGCTGTGGCAGGAGTGCGGGATTGACGGGTTTGTCTGCGCGGCGGCGCATGTGGTGCCCGGGACGGTGTGGGCCCGGCTGATCGCGGCGGCGCGGGGGCGGCATCCGGAATGCCGGTTCATCGCGAGTGTGTTCGGCGCGCGGCCCGGGGAGATTGCGGCGCTGCGCGATAGCGGGTTCGATTACGCGCTGAGTTCGTCGTGCTGGTGGGATGGGCGGGCGACGTGGCTCGCGGACGATCTCGAACGGGTGGGGGCGATCGGGGCGGTCGCTACGCTGGCTGAACCACCGGGTGAGGTGGCGGCGCCGGGACGGCGGGATGTGATGCTGGCCGGGTTTCTCGGCGCGTTATGGATCATGAACGGGGCGCTGAGCACGGAAAACCGCGCGGCGATCGGCGAGGTCAACCGGTTGCGGCGGGCGCATCGGGGCTTGTTTCACGGACGGGTGCGGATCGGATCGGTGCCGGGGGCGGCGGTTGCGGTGTTCGCGCGGCTGGACCGGGAACGGACGGGGTTGATCCTGGCCTTGGCGCGCGGGGTTGCGCCGGTTGCGGTGGATGAATTGCGGATCGGGCTCGGGGCGGCTTGCGGGGACATTGCGGCGGGAGAGGATATGGCGACGGATGAGACGGGCGTGCTGATCGTGGAAACCGCTTCACCGCGACCGGTGTTGCGACCGGCGCGGATGCTGACGCCGGCGAAGACCGCGATCAGATGGCCGCGCATCGCGATCGAGGCGGTGACGCCGTGCGTGGAGGGCGGGCGGTTTCCGGTCAAGCGGATCGTGGGCGAGATCGTGACCGTCGAGGCCGATCTGATCTGCGACGGGCATGGCAGGCTGGCGGCGGATCTGGTGTGGCGGGCAGCGGATGAGACGGAGTGGCAGCGAGCGGTGATGGCCCCGGCGGGGAACGACCGGTGGAGTGCGGCGCTGCAACTGACCCGGCTCGGGCGGTATCAGGTGAGTATCGAGACCTGGATCGACCGGTATGGTGCGTTCGTCGATGAGGTGGTCAAGAAACATGCGGCGGGGGTGGCGATTGCGCTCGAGCTGATCGAGGGCACCAATCTGGTCGAGGCGGCGGTGAGCCAGACCGGGGCGGTGAGCCAGACCGGGGCGGTGAGCCAGACCGGGGCGGCGGATCATGCCGGGCTGGCCGGGGTTCTGGCTGCGGTGCGGGCGACGGAGGCGGAGGGCGAGCGGCTCGGTCTGCTGACGGATCAAGCGACGGTTGCGCTGATGCGCGCGATCGAGACCCGGCATTCGCTGTTGCGGCTGGAGCCGGTGATCCCGATCGATGCCGAACGGACCCGGGCGGGGTTTGCCAGCTGGTACGAGATTTTTCCGCGCAGTCAGGGACGCTCCGAGGCGGAGCACGGGACGTTCGACGACGTGATCGGCCAGTTGCCGCGGATCAGGGCGATGGGGTTCGACGTGCTGTATTTCCCGCCGATCCACCCGATCGGGAGCAAGAACCGCAAGGGGCGCAATAACAGCCTGACGCCGGACGAGACCGATCCGGGCAGCCCCTATGCGATCGGCTCGGCGGAGGGCGGGCATACCGCGATCCATCCGCAGCTCGGCGGGTTCGAGGATTTCCGCCGGCTGCTCGCGGCGGCGGAGGCGCAGGGGATCGAGATTGCGCTGGATTTCGCGATCCAGTGCGCGCCGGATCATCCGTGGCTGCGCGAGCATCCGGAGTGGTTCGACTGGCGGCCCGACGGGACGATCCGCTACGCGGAAAATCCGCCAAAGAAATACGAGGATATCGTCAACGTCGATTTCTACGCCGAGGGCGCGATGCCCGCTCTGTGGGTCGCGCTGCGCGACGTGGTGGCGTTCTGGGTCAAGCAGGGGGTGCGGATTTTCCGGGTCGATAATCCGCACACCAAGCCGCTGCCGTTCTGGGAGTGGATGATCGGGGATATTCGCGGGCGCAATCCGGAGGTGATGTTTCTGGCGGAAGCCTTCACCCGGCCCAAGGTGATGTACCGGCTGGCGAAGATCGGGTTTTCGCAATCCTATACTTATTTCACCTGGCGCAATACCGCGGCGGAACTGCGCGAGTATATCGTCGAGCTGACCACCACGGCGCCGCGCGATTTTTTCCGGCCGCATTTTTTCGTCAATACGCCGGATATCAATCCGGTGTTCCTGCAATCCTCGGGGCGGCCCGGATTCATGCTGCGGGCGGCGCTGGCGGCGACGCTTTCCGGGCTGTGGGGGGTTTATAACGGGTTTGAGCTGTGCGAGGCGGCGGCGCTGCCGGGGCGGGAGGAATATCTCGATTCCGAAAAATACCAGATGCGGGCATGGGATCATGACCGTCCCGGCAATATCGTGGCCGAGATTACCGCGTTGAACCACATCCGCCGGCAGAATCCGGCGCTGCATTCGCATCTCGGCGTCACGTTCCTGCCGTGCTCGAACGACCGGGTGCTGTATTTCGAGAAGGCCAATCACGATCGCAGCAACGTGCTGCTGGTTGCGATCAGCCTCGATCCGTTCGCGATGCAGACCGCCGAGATCGAACTGCCGCTGTGGCGGTTCGGGCTTGGTGACGATGGCGACCTGCAGGCCGAGGATCTGGCGCGCGGGGTGAGTTTCGTCTGGCACGGCAAGCGCCAGATCGTCGGTTTCAATCCTCAGGAAATGCCTTACTGCATCTGGCGGGTGCGCTCATGAAAAAACTCGGAAAATTCGCAACCCCGTCCTTCAAGGATGCCGATCCGCTCTGGTACAAGGATGCGGTGATCTATCAGGTTCACGTCAAGTCGTTCTTCGACAAGAATAACGACGGGGTGGGCGATTTCGTCGGGCTGATGGAGAAGCTCGATTATATTGCGGAACTCGGGGTCACCGCGATCTGGCTGCTGCCGTTCTATCCCTCGCCCCGGCGCGACGATGGCTACGATATCAGCGCCTATCGGGCGGTGCATGAGGAATACGGCACGCTGAGCGACCTCAAGCGGCTGATCGAGGCGGCGCACCGGCGGGACATCCGGGTGATCACCGAACTGGTGATCAATCATACCTCCGATCAGCATCCGTGGTTTCAGAAGGCGCGGGCCAGCAAACCCGGCTCGGCGGCGCGGGACTATTATGTGTGGTCGGACAACGATCACAAATACGATGGCACCCGCATCATTTTTCTCGACACCGAGAAATCGAACTGGACATGGGACCCGGTGGCCGGGGCGTATTACTGGCATCGGTTCTACAGCCACCAGCCGGACCTGAATTTCGATAATCCCCGCGTGCTGCAGGAAGTTCTCGGCGTCATGCGGTTCTGGCTCGACCTCGGGGTGGACGGGCTGCGGCTCGACGCCGTGCCCTATCTGATCGAGCGCGAGGGGACCAACAACGAGAACCTGCCCGAGACCCATGCGATATTGAAGCAGATCCGCGCCGCGATGGACGCCCATGCGCCGGGGCGGATGCTGCTCGCGGAAGCCAATCAGTGGCCGGAGGATGCGCAGCAGTATTTCGGCGACGGCGATGAGTGCCACATGTCGTTTCATTTTCCGCTGATGCCGCGCATGTACATGGCCATCGCGCAGGAAGACCGGTTTCCGATCTCGGACATCATGCGCCAGACCCCGGCGGTGCCGGAAGCCTGCCAATGGGCGATTTTTCTGCGCAACCATGACGAGCTGACGCTGGAAATGGTGACCGATTCCGAACGCGATTATCTGTGGGAGACCTACGCCGCCGATCGCCGGGCGCGGCTCAACCTCGGTATCCGGCGGCGGCTGGCGCCCCTGCTGGAGCATGACCGGCGGCGGATCGAGCTGATGAACGGGCTGCTGTTCTCGATGCCGGGGACGCCGGTGATCTATTACGGCGGCGAGATCGGCATGGGCGATAACATCCATCTCGGCGATCGCGACGGTGTGCGCACGCCGATGCAGTGGTCGCCCGACCGCAATGGCGGATTTTCGCGGGTCGATCCGGCGCAGCTGGTGCTGCCGCCGATCATGGACCCGATTTACGGCTATCAGGCGGTCAACGTCGAGGCGCAGGCGGCGGATGCCCATTCGCTGCTGAACTGGACGCGGCGGATGCTCGCGGTGCGCAAGCGGCATCGTTCGTTCGGGCGGGGGTCGCTGCGGTTTTTATATCCGGGCAATCGCAAGGTGCTCGCGTATCTGCGCGAGTTGACCGATGCCGAGGGGCGCGACGAGACGATTTTGTGCGTCTATAATC
>JAQTXO010000179.1 GCA_028688765.1 Acidiphilium sp.
ATGCACTTAGCGCAAGGCGGGATTTCAGCGCGTCCAGCGTTGCTTGGGCGCGACCTTCCTGCAACAGGCCGAGGGTGGCGTTGAACAGGAGAAGGGCGGCGACGACAGCGGCTTCGATGTCATCGCCGAGAACGATCTGCAGCACGATCGCTGCCTCCAGCATCACCGGCACCGGTGCCCAGAATTTGCCGAGCAGCCGGGGAAGGAACCCGACCGTGGTGTCCGGCGTGGCGTTGGGGCCGTACTGGGCGAAGCGGGCGGCGGCCTGCGCGCTGGACAGGCCGTTTGCGTGGCGAGCGTGATCAGCGGCGGTGGCCGGTGGTGAGGCGTCGTTCAAAATGCCACCCAGACGCCGCTGAATACCGTATCATTCGCGCCGGCGCTGCGGTTCGCGCCGTCGTAATTGTTCGGACCGCCGTTGAATGTCGGGTAGATGGTGTCCTCGACGAAGAATTTCGCGTTCAGCCAGGGAAGCCAGGCCGGACCGCCTTTGTTGAACAGATAATAGTCGAGTTCGGTGGTCCAGCTCCTGGAATCCGGTTTGCCGTCGAGATTGCCGGAAATCGGGCCGGGCGGATAAAGATTGTCGTCGGGGTTACCGTCGATTTCATTGTAGGATTCGGTGATGCCGTAGGTCTGGTGGATCAGTTCCGAGGCCGTCACGGTCAGGTCATTGAGGTGGTCGTTGCGATTTGATGTCAGGCCTTGGGCGTAGCTGGCGTTCCAATCCTGCGATTCGTGGATCAAGCTGGCCTGGAGCGAAAATGCCTGTTGCGGTTCGATCCACTGGAACTGGGTGTCGACTTCCAGATCGGTGATGTGATTGGTCGCGCCGCTGACCACACCCTCGGGATAGGGATTATCGATCAGGCCATAGCCGCCGAGTTCGAAGGAATAACTGTTCCAGGTGCGCTGGAAAGCGAGGCGAGCGTAGGGGATCACGCCATCATCCTGGGTCGCGGGGCCGACACCCAGCGCGTAGCTCATTTGATTGGGCAGCGATTTATAGAGGTCCGCCTCGGCATAGACCATGTCTTCGGGGGTGACGTTCAGCGCGGCATAGGCGCCGAAGCCATAGACTTCCTGTGCCAGTTGATAGACCTGGGGTGAAGCGACCGGGCTGGGGGCGAGGTAGGAATGGATGAACGGATAACCCCAGTCCGGGGTCGAATTCCACAGATCGGTCACGGTCGGCGCGTTGTTGAAGGTGAAGCCGTAGAACAGAGGTTTGTTGAACAATGTTCCGGGTTCTGCCAGCCTGATGTCGGTATTGTCCCAGTGCCATGATTTGGCGACATTGTCGTACGTCACCTGGATGAAGGCGCCGAGGCCGAGTTTGGCATCAATTGCACCGCCGTAATACACGCTCGATTGCTGGGCAGCGGCCCAGGCATCGTTTGATTTGTAGCCCGGCTTGAGGCCTCCGGCGATTTTGTCGTGTAGCTGGGTATAACCGGTCTGGGACATGATCGCGATATTCTTCCAGCTTGGGAACATGCCGCCGGCGATGTAGCCTTCGAGTTTGAAATCACGACCATAGGGGGTGAGTTGTGGAAAGCCGATGTGACAGGCGGAACAGGGTTCGCCCGTCTGCGCGGCAAACGCTGGAATCGCGTGGGCGATGCAGGGAAACAAGATGGGCGGTATAGCGACCAGACTGATGAACAGCCTACGCATCGGTGCATTTGTCATCGATAGTCTCCACTAAAAATCTTCCATATCCGTGCTCAGGTCAGAAGTTCGAATTTTGTTGGGTTTATGATCCGGGAATTTTCCGTGATCGCATCGTACCGGTCGTTCCCGTTTTCGGGCCCATCGCGGCATGGGAACTCCAGCATTGCAAGGCGGAAATCCTTGAAGCTGGCATGGCGTTCATGTGCGCGGCCTGCCTGTGTACGAGCCCCCGCAATCTTCAACTGGCCTGAGATGGGGGCAGTATGGCTGGAGAAATGACATCTGATCCGGCGATCTGACCGCGCCTGCCATAGTTTGATGAATCTCGCCTGCTGGTATCGGACGTTTTCGAGAGGGACGCGGATCAAGCGTTGGCCGGGAGACGCCGCCATAATCGCCATCGACAACACGATCGGGCTGGCTTGCGGCTTTCGGGCTGGCTCGCGATGCCTGATGTTTCCGACGGGCTGATGAGTGGGCAAATGCTCGGATCCCGGGTGATTGGTTCGCGACGTGTTCCGCAAAATAGCGATCTGCGCACCGTAACCGGATCGGTGCATCCGTGCTTTGATCTGGATCAACCCGGAACCCATTTATCCCGCCCCGATCTTCGGGATCCACGCCGGGGCAGGAACTTCCAAATTTTTGATCCTCGACATCGTTCATTTGACCTTGATCAACGACAAACGAACGTATGCGGAGCACATACGCTGAACAAACAGGCATTCCAACGATAGTCAGGATATTGCTGTGGCCGCGCGATTCGTATCACGAAACCTAATGGATCATCGGCCCGATCATCCCTGGCGATTGCGGCCAGTACATCACGGCGTGAACGATGCCGTGCAGGAGATTTTGTCATGAACATCGATATCAACCGCGCCGACCCCGCAGCTGGCCAGCTGATGCCGCCCGCGCACCGGGTTGTTACCCCCTCACCGTTACCGCGCGAGCGGGTTTCGACAACCGATGCGATCGACCGCGCGCTGCACGCCGCGGAGGCGAAATTCACCGCCGGGCTGTCTCCGGCCGGATTGGCACTCGCAATGCGGGACTGGGCGGTTCACCTGGCAAATCAGCCGATGCGGCGGATGGATCTGGCGCGTCAGGCGATGGAAGATTGGGCCGCGATCGGACGGATCACGCTGGGACTCACCGAAGCGCAAACCGAACCGACCGACGGTGACCGACGCTTCGCCCATCCGCGCTGGCAGGACATGCCCTACCGGATCTACAAGGAACAGTTCCTGCGCGCCGAACGCTGGTGGCGCGATGCGACCACCGGCATCGCCGGGGTCGATCCAGCGCATGAGCGCATGGTGAGTTTCATGGCACGTCAGGCGCTTGATGCGTTGGCGCCGACCAATATTCCAGCCATGAACCCCGAAGTCGCGGAGGCGGCTCGCACCAGCCATGGTCAGTCGATCCGCGACGGGTTGAAGAACATGCTGCAGGACACAGCGGTCGCTTTGCGCCGCCAAATCGATCTGCCGCTGACGCCGGGGCGCGACGTGGCGGTGACACCGGGCACCGTGGTCTATCGCAATCGCCTGATCGAATTGATCCAGTATGCGCCGACGACCGCGACCGTGCGGCCGGAGCCGTTGCTGATCGTGCCAGCCTGGATCATGAAATACTATATTCTCGATCTGTCGCCGCATAATTCGCTGGTCCGCTACCTGACCAGCCAGGGCTACACCGTGTTCATGATCTCCTGGCACAACCCGACCGAGGCGGATCGTGACATCGGGCTCGACGAGTATCGCGCCGATGGCGTGATGGCGGCACTCGATGCGGTCAGCGCGATCACCGGGGCCACAAAAATCCACGCCGCCGGTTATTGCCTCGGCGGCACGCTGCTCTCGATTGCCGCCGCAGCGATGGCGCGCGATGGTGACAACCGTCTTGCCTCCCTCGCGCTGTTCGCCGCGCAGACGGATTTCACCGAAGCGGGTGAATTGCAGCTGTTCATCAGCGAGGCGCAGCTTGCGTTTCTTGAAGATATCATGTGGCGGCAGGGTTATCTGGACACCACCCAGATGGCCGGCGCGTTCCAGATGCTGCGCTCGAACGATCTGATCTGGTCGCGGATGATCCGGCGCTATTTCATCGGCGAACAGGAACATCCGAATGATCTGATGTCGTGGAACGAGGATGCCACCCGGATGCCTTACCGGATGCATGCGGAATATCTGCGCCATCTGTTCCTGCACAACGACCTGGCCGAAGGGCGGTTGCAGGCGGGTGGCAAGCCAGTCGCGATTGGCGACATCCAGATCCCCTTCTTCGTGGTTGGCACCGAACGCGACCACATCGCGCCCTGGCATTCAGTGTACAAGCTGCATTTGCTCAATCGTGGTCCGCTCACCTTCGTGCTGACCTCTGGCGGCCATAATGCCGGCATCGTGAGCGAACCGGGCCACAGGGATCGTCATTTCGCAATGCAGTTCCGCGCCCCGGGCGAGCGTTATCTATCTCCGGAAGACTGGCGGCGGGTGGCGCCGATCCAGGAGGGGTCCTGGTGGCCGGCATTGCGGAGTTTTCTCGACAGGCTTTCGAGTGAGCCCGTGGCACCCCCAGCGCTGGGTCGCGAAGCGGCGGGCTATCCGCCGCTCGGTGCGGCACCCGGCATCTACATCCACGAACGCTAAGAAATCGGATATGGATGCTTTCAACCGCCTCCCGCTTACCGGCGGGACGATCGAGAACCGCGTGTTCGACGAGATCGCGATCGGCGACACCGCCTCGGTCAGCCGGACGCTGACGCTCGATGATATCGCGTTGTTCGCTTATATCTCCGGCGACATCAATCCCGCCCATCTCGACGCCGATTATGCACGCACCGACATGTTTCATCACATTATCGTTCATGGCATGTGGACGGCAGGACTGATCTCGGCGGTGCTGGGGACGAAACTGCCTGGTCCCGGGACAATCTATCTCGATCAAACGCTACAGTTCCGTGCTCCGGTCGCACCCGGCGACAGGATTACCGCAAGCGTCACCGTGACGGAGCGGACTGCGGAAAAACACCGGCTCGGCCTCGAATGTCTCGCCGTCAATCAGAATAATGTTACCGTGCTGCGTGGCACCGCCATCGTACAAGCACCGACCGAGAAGATCAGCCGTCCGGCCATGGCGCTGCCGGAGGTGCGGCTGACCCGGCATGAGCGGTTCAATACGCTGCTCGCCGAAGCGAAGTCGCGCGGGCCCTACACCACCGCCATCGCGCATCCGTGCGACGAACTCACGCTGCGCGCCGCCCTCACTGCCGCCGCCACCGGATTGATCATTCCCATCCTGGTCGGGCCGATCGCGAAGATCGAGGCCGCTGCCACTGCCGCCGGGCTGGACCTGACCGGCCTGAGGATCGAGGATGTGCCGCACGGCCACGCCGCCGCCGCCCGCGCGGTGCAGCTGGTGCGCGACGGGGCGGCGAAACTGCTGATGAAAGGCGCCCTGCACACCGATGAACTGATGCACGAGGTGATGATGACGGACGGAGGCCTGCGCACCGGGCGGCGTTTGTCGCATGTGTATGTGATGGATGTGCCCAGCTATCCCCGCCCGCTGCTCGTGACAGATGCCGCAATCAACATCGCTCCTGACCTTGCGACCAAGGCCGATATTGCGCGGAACGCGATCGACCTTGCCCATGCGCTCGGCATCGAGAGCCCGAAACTCGCCGTGCTCGCGGCGGTGGAGACCGTCAATCCCGCGATGCCCTCGACGCTCGATGCCGCTTCCCTGTGCAAAATGGGCCAACGCGGCCAAATCACCGGTGGCATCATCGATGGATCGCTCGCGTTCGATAGTGCGGTCAGCCCGATGGCGACGGCGGAGAAACACATCGTCTCTCCGGTTGCCGGTCAGGCCGATATTCTGCTGGTGCCAGATATCGAGGCAGGTAACATGGTGGCCAAGCAACTCACCTTCCTCGCCGGTGCCGATGCGGCGGGCGTTGTGGTAGGGGCACGGATCCCGATCATTCTGACCAGCCGTGCCGACAATGTGGCGACCCGCCTTGCCTCCTGTGCCGTCGCGTTGCTGATGGCAGCGCATCAGGCACGCTGATCATGGGCGAATTGCTGGGTATTTCCACACGCATTCCCACCCGTGTCGCCCTGTCCATGTCGGCGCTTGCCGCACATGGCGATCCCGCCCGGCATTTGGGCGATGGTTGGGGGGTTGCCTTACATGATGGTGCCGATGCGTTCGTTGTACGCTTGCCGGAGCCGGCCATCCAGAGTCCTTGGGTGCACGCCGTTGAAACCCATTATCAACCGACATCGTTGACGATCGCACATATCCGTCGTGCGACCCAAGGCAAGGTCACCTTGCGCAACACGCAGCCCTTTTACCGGGAACTCGGGGGTCGACTTCATGTATTTGCGCATAATGGCAATCTCCCCGCATTACTCGATTACTCCCGAATTCCGGGCGCACGGTTCCAACCGATTGGCGACACCGACTCGGAAATAGCTTTCTGTGGCCTATTGGATCGTTTGACCGACTTATGGTCGTCTGGGCTGCCCGATCTCAACGCCCGTCACCAAGTCA
>JAQTXO010000180.1 GCA_028688765.1 Acidiphilium sp.
TACGCTATCGTCACGGCGCCGCCTATGCCGTATCGCTTGTTGAAATTGGCTGAGACTTATGGGTAAGCAGGAAATTTTTTGCTTCTTTTTTGTAAAAAAGAAGTCTTCTTCACTCAACTGACCTTAGGCATAAAAATGGGCTTCAACTGCGGCATCGTCGGCCTCCCCAATGTCGGCAAATCCACCCTGTTCAACGCCCTCACCGCCACCGTCGCGGCGCAGGCGGCGAATTATCCGTTCTGCACGATCGAGCCGAATATCGGCCGCGTCGCCGTGCCCGATCCGCGGATGGATATGCTGGCGAAAATCGGCAAATCGGTAAAAACCGTTCCAACCAGCCTCGAATTCGTCGATATCGCGGGCCTCGTGCGCGGCGCCGCCAAGGGCGAGGGCCTCGGCAACCAGTTTCTCGCCAATATCCGTGAGGTCGACGCGATCGTTCACGTGCTGCGCTGCTTCGTCGATGACGATGTCACCCATGTCGAGGGCAGTATCGACCCGCTGCGCGATGCCGAGACGGTCGAGACCGAACTGATGCTCGCCGATCTCGACTCCCTGCTCAAGCGGGTTCCCAACCTTCAGAAAAAAGCCCGGGGCAACGACCGTATCGCCGCCGCCGAACTGGCGTTGGTCGAACCCATCCTCGCGGCGCTCGAAGCGGGAAAACCGGCCCGCACCGCGATCCCCAAGGGCGAGGAGGAGGCGGTGAAGCGGCTCAACCTGCTCACCGCCAAGCCGGTCCTGTTCGTCTGCAATGTCGAGGAAGCCTCGGCCGCCACCGGCAATGCGCAGTCGGCCCGCGTCGCCGCGATGGCCGCCGCCCAGGGGGCGAAATCCGTCGTGGTCTCCGCCGCGATCGAGGCGGAGGTGGCGCAGTTGTCGCCTGACGAGCGCGCCGAATTCCTCGAAGGCCTCGGCCTTGCCGATTCCGGGCTCGATCGGGTGATCCGTGCGGGTTACGATCTGCTCGGGCTGATCACCTATTTCACGGTCGGCCCCAAGGAAACCCGGGCCTGGACCATCACGCGCGGCACGACCGCACCCGCCGCCGCCGGGGTGATCCACGGCGATTTCGAACGCGGCTTCATCGCCTGCGAGACCATCGCCTACGATGATTATATCGCCAATGGCGGGGAATCGGGCGCGCGCGAACTCGGCAAGCTCCGCATCGAGGGGCGCAATTACATCGTGCAGGATGGCGACGTGCTGCTGTTCCGCTTCAACGTCTGAGCCGGGCGCATGACCGCGACGCGCGTTGCGGTATTGCTGCCCTATCCGTTCGACCGCGCGTTCGACTACGCGCTGCCGGACGGCATGAATGTCGCGCCGGGGCAAATCGTCACCGTGCCGCTCGGCAAGCGCATGGTGCCGGGCGTGGTGTGGGGTGCGCCCGCTGATTCAAGCGTGCCGGACCATCGCCTGAAACCGGTCGCGGCGGTTCTCGAAACCCCGGCATTTCCCGACACCCTGCGCCAGTTCATCGACTGGGTGGCGAATTACACAATGGCACCGCGTGGCGAGGTTCTGGCCCTGGGCCTGACAGCCTATCTGCTCGATCCCCCAACCGACCGTTACGGCTGGATCGCCGGGGCGGCGGTGCCGACCACGAAACGGCGCGAAGCGGTGCTCACGGCCCTCGCTGCCCTCGACCGTCCGGACACCGCGGCGCTGGCCGAGGATGCGGCGGTCTCGCCCGGGATCATTCGCGCCATGGCCGATGCCGGGCTGCTGCGCCCCGCCCGCCGCGATCAGGGGGCTGCCAAACTCGACCCCGATGCGGCCCCGCCGATCCTGTCACCCGATCAGACCGGCGCGGCCGACGCACTCCGCACCAGCATCGCCGCCGCGACGTTCAGCGTTACCTTGCTCGAAGGCGTTACCGGATCGGGCAAGACCGAGATTTACTGCGAAGCCATAGCGCAATGCCTGCGGCAGAACCGTCAGGCGCTGGTTTTGCTGCCGGAAATCGCGCTGTCGGCCCAGTTCACCGCCCGCCTCGCCGCACGGTTTGGTGCGGCCCCGACGCTGTGGCACTCCGCCCTGTCGCCTGCCGCCCGCCGCGCCAACTGGCACGCAATTGCAACCGGCACGGCGCAGCTCGTGCTCGGCGCTCGCTCCGCGCTGTTCCTGCCCTTCACCGACCTCGGTGCCATCATCGTCGATGAAGAGCATGAAGCCGCCTACAAGCAGGAGGACGGCGTGATCTACCATGCGCGTGACATGGCGGTGGTCCGCGCGCGCCTGTCGGGCGCGGGCTGCATTCTGGCATCCGCCACACCCAGCCTGGAATCGAGCATCAACGCTGAGGCCGGCCGCTACCGGCATATCACCCTCACCGCCCGGCATGGCGGTGCTGCGATGCCCCGGATCGAAACGCTCGATCTCCGCGCCACACCGCCCGCGCGCGGCAAATTTCTGGCCCCGCCGCTGATTGAGGCCCTCGCCGCCAATCTGGCGGGCGGCGGCCAGTCCATGCTGTTTCTCAACCGGCGCGGCTATGCGCCGCTGACCTTGTGCCGCGCCTGCGGCCACCGGCTGAACTGCCCCAACTGCACCGCCTGGCTGGTCGAACACCGCGCCCATACCAGCCTGCTCTGCCACCATTGCGGGCATACCGAACGCCAGCCGACGCTCTGCCCGTCCTGCAGTGCCGAACACAGCTTCGTGCCGATCGGTCCCGGCGTGGAGCGCATCGCCGAGGAAGTTGCGGACTTGTTTCCCGGTGCCCGCCGCATCGTCATGGCGAGCGATGTCATGACCACGCCCGATCAGGCCGCCGCCGCGATCCGCGCCATCGTCGCGCATGAGATCGACATCATCATCGGCACCCAGATGATCGCGAAAGCCTGGCATTTCCCGGATCTTACCCTGGTCGGTGTGGTCGATGCTGATCTGGGGCTGGGCGGGGGGGATCTGCGGGCCGGCGAGCGCAGCGCGCAACTGCTCCATCAGGTGGCCGGGCGCGCCGGGCGCGCCGCCCTGCCCGGCCGCGTGCTGCTGCAGAGCTACACGCCGGATCATCCGGTGATGCGTGCGCTGTGCTCGGGCGATCTGGCATCATTCCGTACGGCGGAAGCTGCTCTGCGCGAGCCGGGCCACTGGCCTCCCTTCGGGCGCCTCGCGGCGCTCATCGTGAGTGCCGACCAGCACGACGTTGCCGACCAGGCCGCCAATGCGCTCGCCCGCACCGCGCCGCGATCCGATGTCATCGTGCTCGGTCCCGCGCCGGCACCCTTTGCCATGCTGCGCGGGCGGCATCGGCGTCGCCTGCTGCTGCGTGCGCCGCGCGGCATTGCGCTCCAACCGGTCATCCGCGACTGGCTCGCCAGGGCCGATCTGCCGCGTGCCGGGCGGGTCGATATCGACATCGATCCCATCTCATTCTTGTGATTGCATATGTTGCGTGCGCGGGGGGGGTATGCTAGTCGCGGCTGGTCACTCGAAGGAGTGAACGGACGCTTATGCCCGAACCATCGCTTTTTCGACGAAAGCGACGATGCGGCCAGCGGTTTCCGGGGTTGAAACGTCATAATGAACCGAGAGCAGGGTGCAACTGGTGTCGTCCGCCGTCAACACATCGCCAACGCCTACAGGCGCACCGGATCGGGCATCCGGCCTGTCCGCGCGCTACGCCCGTGCCCTTTATGATCTGGCCGACGAGCGCAAGCAGCTCGACCAGACCGTGTCGGAGATGGCAACACTGGGCGACCTGATCAAGACCGATGCCCCGTTGCAGCTTCTGGTTGCCAGCCGCTCGGTCGATGCGATGGAAGCCGCCCGCGCGATGGACGCCGTGCTGTCCAGCCAGGGGTTTTCAGATCTGGTCCGTCATTTCATCGGCACCGCGATCCAGAACCGCCGCCTGCGCGACCTGCCCGACCTGATCAGCGGCTTTGCGATCTATGTCGCGGGCAAACGCGGGATCGTCACCGCCGAGGTCGCCTCCGCCCATCCGCTCAGCGATGTTCAGCGCACCCAGTTGACCGCCCGCCTCGCCGAAGCCGGTTATGGCCGCGTGACCATTCGCGAATCCGTCGATCCCGCCCTGCTTGGCGGGCTGACTGTACGGATCGGATCGAAACTTTACGACACCAGCTTGAAATCGCGCCTGCAACGGCTGCGCTTTGTAATGAAGGGAGCCGCCTGACATGGAAATCCGCCCCGCCGAAATCTCCGAGATCCTGAAAAAGCAGATCGCGAGTTTCGACACCGAGACCGACGTCGCCGAGACCGGACAGGTTCTCTCGGTCGGTGACGGCATTGCCCGCGTGTTCGGCCTGACCAATGTGCTCGCCGGCGAAATGGTCGATTTCCCCAATGCCGGCGTCAAGGGCATGGCCCTCAATCTCGAGACCGACAATGTCGGTATCGTTATTTTCGGCGAGGATCGCGCGATCCGCGAGGGCGACACCGTGACCCGCACCGGGCAGATCGTGGACGTGCCGGTCGGCAAGGGGCTGCTCGGCCGCGTCGTCGATGCGCTCGGCAATCCGATCGACGGCAAGGGTCCGATCGAGACCACCGAGCGCCGCCTTGTCGAGGTCAAGGCGCCGGGGATCATGCCGCGCCAGTCCGTGACCGAACCGATGATGACCGGGCTGAAAGCGATCGACGCGCTGGTGCCGGTCGGGCGTGGTCAGCGCGAGTTGATCATCGGCGATCGCCAGACCGGCAAGACCACCCTGACATTGGATGCCATCATCAATCAAAAAGGCAAAAACGTCTTCTGCGTTTATTGCTGGGTCGGCGGCGCCCACGCTTCTTTGATGAAGGTCATACACGCCCTCCAGGAAATGGGCGCTTTGGAATATACGGTGGTTGTCGCGGCATCCGCGTCTTCGTCGGCAGGCGAGCAGTATCTGGCGCCTTATGTGGCGGCGGCGATGGGCGAGTATTTCATGTATTCGGGCCGCGATTCCCTCGTCGTCTTCGATGACCTGACAAAACACGCCTGGATCTACCGCGAGCTTTCGCTTCTTTTGGAGCGCTCGCCGGGCCGCGAGGCCTACCCGGGCGACATTTTTTATCTGCATTCGCAGTTGATGGAGCGCGCGGGGCGCTTGAATTCCGAGCTGGGTTCAGGCTCCATGTCGTTTTTGCCGATCGTAGAAACCCTGCAGGGTGACATCACCGGTTATGTCCAGAGCAACCTGGTTTCTATGACCGACGGGCAGGTGTATATTTCCAGTTCCCTTTTCCACGAAGGTTTTAAACCCGCGATCGATCTGGGGCTTTCTGTTTCGCGTATCGGCAGCAAGGTCCAGTCCGAGGCGCTTCGCGAGGTCTCCGATACTCTTCGTCTCGATTACGCGCAGTACAAAGAGCTCATTCGCCTCATGCGCGTCAAGACAAAGCTTTCGACGGAGATCGCCGAAAAACTGCGGCGGGGTGAAGCGCTGACGCGCGTTTTGGTCCAGGACGCCCACAAGCCGGTCAGCGACCTGGCCCTGGTCATTCAACTTTACGCCTTCAAGAGAAAAATACTGGAGATCCTCTCGCCTGAGGGTCTCAGCGTTTTCTTACGGGAGATCATGAACTATCTGGCAGAGACCCGGCCCCAGGTGTTAAAGACCCTGGAGGGCCAGAAGATCTTGAGCGTTGAGACCAAGCAGGAGCTTGACCGCGCGTTCGTCGAGTTTTTCAGGGAGAAAAAGATCGTATAACGCAATGAACAATGAAGGATTAACAATTAACAATTGAATTGTTTATTTTTAATTGTTCATTGTTAATTGAATTTTATGATCCCATTGGTTAAATTAAGAGAGAACCTGCGCTTTGCCCGGGAACTTCAGGAATTGATCGAGGTCTTAAAGGGCGCGACCGCAAGCCAGTTCCGCGGCCTTCAGCTCAGGCGAAAAGGTTTCGAGGATTACAAGCTCAAGCTGGATGAGTTTGCCGCCGCGCTCGATGTGCGTCAGATCCGGCACCCTTTTTTGAGGGAGCGGCGGGGATTGCCCAAGGCCGTGGTTTTGATCACCTCGGATGAGGGTTTTATCGGCGGCCTCAACGCGCAGGTGATCGCGATGGGTTTAGAGCAGGCCGCGCCTGAGGACGAGCTGATCGTGATCGGCGAGCGCGGGGCGCGGTATTTAAGCGAGGTCCGCAGCGAGGCCTTTACGGTCCTGCCCGGCATCGGCGACGACATCACCTATAAGCGGGCGGTCGCGGTGCGCGACCTTTTGATCGGGAAATTCATGGCGAAGTCGATCGGAAGTGTCCTGGTCTCTTA
>JAQTXO010000181.1 GCA_028688765.1 Acidiphilium sp.
GGGCCTCGCCGGGGGCGATCCTGGCCGCACGGTTATGGTCGGTCACCACCGTCGCCACCTACGAATACGTGGTTCATTTCGGCGATTACAACCGGATCTACGGGTCGCTGGGCGCGGTCATGATTTTTCTGTCCTGGATGTGGTTTTCAATCTATCTCGTCGTTCTTGGTGCGGAGGTGAACGGCGCGGCGCAGCAGCAGGCGGGTCGCCCGAGGCGCTGATACCATCGGCCTGCGGAAACCCGGTCGCCGCCTGACGGTTCGTGCTCCCCACCATTAATACTTATCAACTCGCGTGCGGCCAGGGTGCGGTGCGAGCGACGACGCGCCACATAAGGATGCGACACGACATAGGGGGAGAGATCGAAATGCGTCAGGCGGAAGCATTGAGCGTGAGCGCGGGTGCCGTGGTGGCGGCGCTGGTGGCTGGCGGGCGGTTTGGCCCCGGCCCGGGCCATCCGCGCACCACGGCGTGGTATGCGCGGTTGCGCAAGCCGGATTTCACCCCGCCCGGCCCGGTTTACGGTATCGCGTGGTCCGCCCTTGGCGGGCTGTTGATCTATTCCGGCAGCAGGTTGCTGATGGCGAAGCCCAAACCCGGAAAACGCATGGCGGTCGCGCTGTGGACCGCCAATGTGGTCGGCATTGCGCTATGGCCCGCTGTATTCTTCGGTCGCAAGGATCTTCCCGGCAGTGTCGCCACAGCAGTCGGAATGAGCGCGGTTGCGGCTGCGGCAGCAGTGGCTGCGGCAAAAGTCGATCGCAAGGCCGGCGTTGCGAGCGTGCCGCTGATCGGATGGCTCGCCTTTGCCAGCATCCTCGATGCCGAAATCTGGCGCCGCAACCGCGGCGGGCGCCGCCGCTAACCCGCCCCCGCCTTCAATACCGCTTGTAGGGCAGGAACTTGCCGCTCATGGTGATTTTGACCCGATCGCCCTTCTGGTCGGGCTGACGTTCCATGGTCATGTCGAAATCGATCGCACTCATGATCCCGTCGCCGAACTCCTCCTGGATCATTTCCTTCCAGGTCGTGCCATAAACCGAGACGAGCTCGTAAAAACGGTAGATCAGCGGATCGGTCGGCACGGCCGTCGGCAGCGAACCGCGATAGGGCGGCTCGGCGAGCAGGGCGGTCTCCTCATCATCGAGGCCGAACAGGGCAGCGGCCTTTTCGGCGGTTTCCGGCGTCATCGACATCTGACCCATACAGGCGGCGCAAACCCAGACCGGCGCATGGCCAAGCCGGGCGGCGATATCGGTCCAGGTCAGGCCTTTGGACTTCTTGATCTTGAGGATCTTCTGGCCGAGAGCGGTCTTTTCGTCGTTCATGTTGGTCCTGCAGAGTTAAGCAAGCGCTTCTTTTTTGAAAAAAAGAAGCAAAAAACTTTTTTGAATCTGGGTCCGAGGCACTGGGACCGAGCGCCTCAGGCCCCGCAAATGAAAGTTTTTTGGTTCTTTTTTACAAAAAAGAACCCTTGGTCCCCTTCACTCCGCCGCCTCCGCCAGAATGGCCGAGGCGAACGGCAGCCCTTCCTCGATCGGCAGTGCCGGGTCGCGGCTCCACTCGTTCCACGACCCGAAATAGATCGCGGTGTTGGTAATACCGGCTTCCGCGAGGGCAACGTAACTGTTCGAGGCGCGCGCCCCTTTGAAGCAGTAGATATACACTTTCGAGACCGGGGTGATACCGGCGGTAGCGCATTCGGCCAGGATCTCGTTTTTCGATTTCAGCATCGGGCCGGCGGCGGTGGGCTTCATCATTCGGTACCACTCGATCCAGCGGGCACCGGGCAGGCGACCCTTGCGCGGGCAGAAATCAGGCCCGTACGGCGACGAGCTCTCGCCCACCCATTCATCCACATCCCGAACATCGAGCAGCACGACCGAAGGATCATCGAGTGCCGCGAGAACATCCTCCTTGGTCAGAATCAGGCCCTTGCCCGCCTCGGTCGCCGGAAAGGTTGCGGGCGTCGGGGATGCAGCCTCGGTGCTCACAGCCATGCCCGCCGCAATCCAGGCCGCGAGGCCGCCGTGGAGGATTTTGGCGTTCTTGTAGCCGAGATATTGCAGCAGGAAGTAGCCCCGGCAGGACTGGCCGAAGCCCGAATTCATCGAGCCCTCATAGAGCACGGCGGTTTCGCGCCCGGACAGGCCAAGGTCGCCGAACGCCGCCGCGAATTTGCTGCGCAATTCCGCCATGCCCTCCGGCGTCGATGTCGCAAGGTAGGTAAAGATATCGTGCAGGTTCACCGCGCCCGGAATATGTCCTTCGGCGTAGGCGGCGGGGTTGCGGGTATCGATGACGACGATGCCGCCGGCTTTCATCGCGGTGTCGAGTTCGGCGGGAGAAATGAGCACGGTCATGGTCTGGCCTCCTTGGGGTTGGGTGCAGCAGGTCAGCGTTGGGGCAGGCGTAGTTCCAGCCCGTCCAGCGCCGCGGTGATCGCGATCTGGCAGCCGAGGCGGGATGTGGCGGTGAGGTTGAACAAAGTGTCGAGCGTCGCATCCTCGTCCTCGCCGATCGGGGGCAGGCGGTCGGCCCACGCGGGCGCGACGATGACATGGCAGGTGGCGCAGGCCATCGAGCCATTGCATTCGCCAATGATCGGCAGCCCGGCGGCGCGGCCGATCTGCATGACGGTCTCGCCGGCTTGTGCCGCAAGCCGGTGTTCGGTGCCGTCGAGGTCGCTGATGACGATCATGGGCATGGTGTTCAGCAGTCCGAAAGAGCCGCGATTTCACGGCGCAGCTGGCGGATCGAGGGGGTGATGATCGCGACGAACCAGGCCTCGCGCAGCCGGCGATCGACCGGCGAGCCGTGAATATAGCCGCAGGCACCCCAGTGCAGCATGGCCGACTGGGTCGCTTCGAGACTGAGTTCCGAAACATCGACCCGGGCCTGGAGAACGGCGCGGAGATAACCACGCCCGCGTTCCAGCGGCGTCGCGGCAAGGGCGGCGAGGCGTTCGCGCAGCGCCCCCGCCTTGTCTTCCGCCTCGCGCGCCCCGAGGCGCAGATGGGTATTGCAATGCCCCTGGGTCCGATCGGCCTCATGCATCAGCCCGATCGCGGCATCGATCACCCCGAGCCCCATGCCGGTCTGCAGCATCACGAAGCCGGGCCGGATGCGCGCAACCATCTCGCCAAGCGGATCGGCCAGCAGTTGTTCATCGGCGATGAAGGCACGGCGGAACAGCACGGCATAGGTGCCGGTGCCTTCGAGCGCCACGAAATGCGCATTCTGCTTGATCGACACACCGTCCTGCCCGACCCGCACCATCGCCATCGCGCGGTGGCTGGCATCATCGACGTCTTCGAACATGGTGCCGAACCAATGGCCCTCGCCGAGGTTCGACACCCAGGGCAGAATACCCGAAACAACATAACCCCCCGCGACCCGCTTGCCCCGCAGGCGGAACTCTTCGGTGCCGGAGAGCGCCTTCATCGCGTTGGACAGGCCGGTGCCGGCCATGACCTCACCGCTCGCGATGGCTGGCTGCAACCGCGCGCGCAACTCCGCGTTTTCAGTCTGTTCCAGATACCATCCCGCCGAATCCTGGCACCAGACGCAGAAGCCGCTGGACATGCAGGTGGCCGAAACCACGGCCATCGCCTCGATCGCATCGAGCAGCGAAGGGCGGCCGAGCTTGCTGTGTGCGGCAAGGTGCAGCCCGTAGGCACCAGCCTCGCCCAGACCGCGCAACTGCATCTCCGGGTAAACACCGTCCTGGTCGATGGCGGCGGCGAGCGAAACCAACGAAGCCGTTTCCGCCGCCACGGCATCGCGCGCCTCGCCGCTGGTAAGGGTGGAACGCCGGTTGATCAGTCCGATGCCGCCATCCATGTCAGACCGCCTTCACATCGAGCGCCACGGGCTTGATGAACGTATTGGCGACCGGCGACCATTTGGTTGCGTGGGCGATCAGCGCATCGATCCGGTCCTGCGGCGCATCGGCGCGCAGATTGACCTTGACCCGCACCGCATCGAAGCCGACCGGCTTGGGCGATACGTCCCCGGTGCCCCAGACGGCGGTTATGTTGATATCCGCTTCAAGCTCAAGTTCGAGCGATTGAATCGTGATGTTCTGCGCGACCGCATTGGCATGAATGCCGACGGCAAGGCAGGAGCCGAGTGCCGCGAGCGAGGCTTCGGACGGGTTGGGCGCGGTATCATCGCCGAGCAGCCCGGGCGGTTCATCGACGATATAAGGCGGCAGGTTGCGGATCATGTTGAGATGGCGGAACCGGCCTTCGGCAATGGTCTTGCACTTGAGCGTGCGGATCGCGGTGGGATCGGCCTTGCCTTTGGCGATCAGGGCTTCGAGCCCGGTGCGGTCGATCGGCTGCAGGCAGGAAATCATGGCGGTCGGTGCGCTGGCGGGCTGGCTCACGGTGGATCCTTTCGGGCTGGTCCGGTTGATGAGAGCAAGACAGAACGGTCTGTCTTGTCGTAACCAGAAACAATGCAATTCGTATGCCAAATCCATCGCAAGGTCGGGCAGCACGCTCTGCAACACCAGTGCAGCCGCGTTTGAGACAGGAAATCGCTGATGATTTTTCTCCGCGCTTTCCTGGCACGATTTGTGTAGAACAAGAGACCCAAAGGCCCGCCGCGGAGTCGCCGCCGCGTTCGTTTGTATAATTATTAATCATCTGCCTAAGGAATTGATCGGTCCATGAGCAAGACGAAGGCGGCATTGCTACTGAAGTCAGCAGAACCGATAGCTGCCTCGCCGCAATCCCGTATCCTCGATGTCGCCCGCGAATTATTCTGCCGCGATGGTATCCACGCCACCGGGATCGATCGCATCCTGGCCGCCGCCGGGGCCTCGAAAATGACGCTCTATGCCCGTTATGGCTCGAAAGATGCGCTGCTCCGCGCCGTGCTGACCGAGGAAGGCACCGATTGGCGTCAGCGCTTCTTCGCCCGGCTCGACGCCGCCGGGGCCGACCCGCTGGCACAACTGCGCGCCATCGTCCCCGCGCTCGGCGACTGGTTCAGCGGCGGCAAGTTCTACGGATGCGCCTTCATGAACGCGGTCTCCGAGCATCGCAAGGACGAGGTCTGGCTCCGCGAAATGGCCGCGGCCCATCACCGCGAAATCCTCGCACGGCTCGCAGCGATCGCGACAATGGCAGGATCTGCCGAACCTGCGGTCCTCGCACGCCAGTTGCTGCTGCTGATCGACGGCACCATCGCAGCCCTGATGGTCAGCGGCGATCCCACCGTACTCGACATCGCCCGCCGCAACCTCGACGCCATCCTGCACTCGACAGAGCATCAATCGCGGTCGGCGTGAGGTGTCTTCAGCCTTCCGAACAACACCCGCGACCACCCACCCCCATGCGGGACGAAAGGGCGCAGCGATCAGCAAATTGAGGGCAGGGCGCCATAAGGGCTGGTATCCCGTACCGGATTCGAACCGGTGTTGCCGCCGTGAGAGGGCAGCGTCCTAGGCCTCTAGACGAACGGGACGTTGCGATACGAGGTAGCCGAGGCGGCTGGACCGGTCAAGCGGGGGCGGCGTCCTGCACGATCAGGCTGGTAGTCACGCGCCCGTTCCAGCGTTCGGCGCGAATATGGCCGACGAGGTGGAGCGGCGGGCCACCCTTGGCCAGCATGGCGCCGCTCAAAGCCTCGTCCTTGGCACGAAACAGGATGGTTTTGAGGCGTCCACCCGCTTCGCCGTCGACATAGGCGCGGATCGTCGTACCGGTTCGCCCGATCCGGTCGGCCATGACGATCCGGGCATGCGGGATCGCGAAAAGCGGTTCGGGATTGCCCGCGCCGAACGGGCCGAGGCGGGCAATTTCGCAGGCAAGGGCCTCGGTAACGTTTCCAACCGCGACAATGCCATCAACCGCGAGCACCGGGGCGGCGGGCAGCAGGGTCGCCGCCGCGAGCCGAAGGCAGAGGAAGTCGTGCAGTTCGCCGAGCCGTGCCGCATCCAGCGTGAAACCGGCCGCCATGGCGTGACCGCCGCCCTTGATCAGCAGCCCCGCTTCACGTGCCGCGATGATTGCGCTGCCGAGATCGATGCCGGTGATCGACCGTCCCGAACCGGTCGCCCGGCCCTCGCTGATCCCGGCGACCAAAGCAGGGCGGTTGAACGCCTCCTTGATCCGCCCCGCAACGATGCCGACCACGCCAGGGTGCCAATCCGCCCCGCTCACCACAGCGACGGCGGCACCGGATGCGAACTGGGCTTCGGCAATGCGCATCGCCTCA
>JAQTXO010000182.1 GCA_028688765.1 Acidiphilium sp.
ATGACGCAGCAGCATCTGAGCTTCAGGAGCGATATCAGTCAGGGGTATCTGTCCGATCTCGAAAGCGGCCACCGCGCCGGAACGCCGGACACGATCGCGAAGCTTGCTGCGGTGCTGGATGTTCCGGTGGGGTGGCTTTCGCAGGCGTGACGGGGGCGGACGTGGAGGCTCGGTTGCCTACGTAATAACGGGAGTTCAAATGGGACGGGCTGATCCACTGGTTTCTGGGAAAAAGCTTCCCAGAAATGCTTATATCGATTTACTTCGTGGATTTGCCATTATTATGGTGATGTTACTTCATTTCAGTCTGACCTATAGACCGTGGCATTATGGACCATTAAAGACACTTTTTGGAAAGGATGTTGTGTACAATGTTCTCATTTGGGGAAATTTTGGTGTAACAATATTTTTGGTGGTTTCCGGCTATCTGATCACGAGCAATGCGTTACGGAGGTATAAGCGACTTTCCGCCATATCAATGAAGAATTTCTATGTCCTGCGGTTTGCAAGACTACAACCATTACTCATTCTATCTCTGTCTATTATTACCGTCCTCGGATTGTCTGGAATTTCACCATTTGTGAATAATTCGAAGCCGATTTCTGACCTATATCTTGGTGTTTTATCAACGATGACTTTCTGGCAGAATATATTGATGCAATATCGCGGATATTTCAATTATTGGATAAATGTATATTGGTCATTATCTGTAGAAGATATGTTTTATCTCCTTTTTCCGATCGTATGTACAGTGTTCAGGCGTGACTTGTTTATCGCAATATTCATTTTGGCTCTCATCACTTTCGCTCCTTTTTATCGCGCCGCCCATGAGCATAGCATATTCTATTTATATGCCAATCTGGCCTGTTTTGATGCTATCGGGGTCGGATGCCTCTGTGCAATGCTGGCAACACGCGTAGAGATACCTGCGACGGTCAGGCCGTTAGTCGTAGCGCTCAGTGTCTTAATTATAGTCCACACATGGTTGAACGGGTTTGTTGGCGAAAACAGAATATTCAGCTTTTCTCTCATATCAGCAGCAACCGGATGTTTGATTTTGGCCATTGCAAACTACGATAACGCGGGGTGGACGCACAGTCTTCCCGTCAGATGCGTCCGTTGGTTCGGACGGCATAGTTATGAGCTGTATCTGTTCCATATTATTGTACTGGCAGGCATGCGCAATATTGTTCCGGCTCAAGTTCTTGGTTATGATGCGCAAATACCGTGGCTTATTTTATTCTTCATCGTGTCGTCGCTGATCGCCGGTTTGGCCGCTCGCTTTATTGGTGACCCGGCAAACAGGAACCTGCGCGCGAGATTTTTGAACCGCCGGATCGCGTCGGTCAGTGTGGTGTGATTTGTCCTGAGGGAAGGTGGTTGCTGTCAATTCCGCTCCTGCTCGCCTCTGCCGAGCGTGAATGGGGCCAGCCGGGGTCAGGGGGTGAAATAGATGCCGGAGTATCGACGACTTCGCGTTGAGGGTGGGGCGTATTTTTTTACCGTTGTGCTTGCCGATCGGCGTAGTGATTTGCTGGTCCGTGGGGTCGCCGCTTTGCGGGCTTCGGTTGCGCGGGTTCGGGCATTGTATCCGTTCACCATCGATGCTTGGGTTGTGCTGCCCGATCATTTGCATGCGGTGTGGACGTTGCCGGAGGGCGATGCCGATTTTTCGACGCGGTGGATGCTGATCAAGCGGGGGTTCTCGTCACGGGTCGGGATGGGTGAACACCGTTCGGAGTCGCGGGTTGCCAAGGGAGAGCGCGGGGTGTGGCAGCGTCGGTTCTGGGAACGGGCACTGCGCGATGAGACGGATTTTCGGCGGCATGTCGATTATGTGCATTTCAATCCGGTCAGGCATGGGGTTGCGGGCAGCGCCTGGGAGTGGCCGTTTTCGTCGTTTCGGCGGGCGGTGAGGCGGGGGGATTATCCGGCGGGGTGGGGCGGTCACGCGGTGGTCGAGGGTGATTACGGAGAGCGACGGGGTTCATAGCGGTGAGAGATGGTGGGGTGCCCAAGAGCACCCCACCCTACGATCTGGCCCCTCAGGCGCCCGGCACCTGATTCCGAAAGTTTTTTGCGCGCTTTTTTACAAAAAAGCGCTGCTTGCCTTGGCCTGACCTTATGCGGCTTCGGCCATGTCGCCTCTTACTGTCAGGCCATCGTCGCCCACGCCTACGGTGACGGTTTCGCCGTCGTGGATGGTGCCGGCGAGGATGGCGGTGGCGAGGCGGTTTTGCAGGCTGCGCTGGATGACGCGTTTGAGGGGGCGGGCGCCGTAGACGGGGTCGTAGCCTTCGTTGGCGAGCCAGTCGCGGGCGGCCTGGTCGAGGTGGAGGGTGATTTTGCGGTCGGCCAGCAGGGTTTCGAGGTGGCGGAGCTGGATATCGACGATGGTTGCCATGTCCGAGCGCTGGAGGCGGCGGAACAGGATGATTTCATCGAGCCGGTTGAGGAATTCGGGGCGGAAATGGCCCCGGACCACGCGCATGACGGCGGCTTCGGCCATCATGACGTCTTCGCCGTCCGGCTGGGCGGCGAGGACTTCGCTGCCGAGGTTGGAGGTGAGGACGATGATGGTGTTCTTGAAGTCGACGGTGCGGCCCTGACCGTCGGTCAGGCGGCCATCGTCGAGGACCTGGAGGAGGATGTTGAAGACGTCCTCGTGGGCTTTTTCGACCTCGTCGAACAGGATGACCTGATAGGGGCGGCGGCGGACGGCTTCGGTCAGGACGCCGCCTTCCTCGTAGCCGACATAGCCGGGGGGTGCGCCGATCAGGCGGGCGACGGCGTGTTTTTCCATGAATTCGCTCATGTCGATGCGGACCATGGCGCGTTCGTCGTCGAACAGGAATTCGGCGAGGGCTTTGCAGGTTTCGGTTTTGCCGACGCCGGTGGGGCCGAGGAAGAGGAACGAGCCGATCGGGCGGTTGGGGTCCTGCAGCCCGGCGCGGGCGCGGCGGACGGCATCCGACACGGCGCGCAGGGCGGCTTCCTGACCGACGACGCGGACGCGCAGGAGGTCTTCCATTTTGGTGAGTTTGGCGCGTTCGCCTTCGAGCATGCGATCGACCGGGATGCCGGTCCAGCGGGCGACGACCTGGGCGATCTGCTGTTCGGTGACGGCTTCGTTGACCATTGCGCCGTCGGCCGAGCCGGTGGCGAGCTGGCGTTCGAGGTCGGGGATGACGCCGTACATCAGTTCGGAGGCGCGGGCGAGGTTGCCGGAGCGCTGGGCCATTTCCATTTCGCTGCGGGCCTGATCGAGTTTTTCCTTGAGGCGCTGGGTTTGGTTGAGGCGGTCTTTTTCGCCTTTCCAGGTGGCGGACATGGCGTCGGATTTTTCCTCGAGGGCGGCGATTTCGCCTTCGAGGCGGGCGAGGCGGTCTTTCGAGGCGGCGTCGTCCTCGCGCTTGAGGGCTTCGCGTTCGATTTTGAGCTGCATCAGGCGGCGGTCGAGTTCGTCGAGCGCTTCGGGTTTGCTGTCCACCTGCATGCGCAGGCGCGAGGCGGCTTCATCGACGAGGTCGATCGCCTTGTCGGGGAGGAAACGGTCCGAGATGTAGCGGTTGGAGAGGGTAGCGGCGGCGACGAGGGCGGAATCGAGGATGCGGACGCCGTGGTGGAGTTCGTATTTTTCCTTGATGCCGCGCAGGATCGAGATGGTGTCCTCGACGCTCGGTTCATCGACGAAGACGGGCTGGAAGCGGCGGGCGAGGGCAGCGTCCTTTTCGATGTATTTGCGGTATTCGTCGAGCGTGGTGGCACCGATGCAGTGGAGCGCGCCGCGGGCGAGTTCGGGTTTGATGAGGTTGGAGGCGTCCATCGCGCCGTCGGCGCGGCCGGCCCCGACGAGGGTGTGCATTTCGTCGATGAACAGGATGATCTCGCCGTTGGCGGTTTCGATTTCCTTGAGGACGGCTTTGAGGCGTTCCTCGAATTCGCCGCGGAATTTGGCGCCTGCGACCAGGGCGCCGAGGTCGAGCGACATCAGGCGTTTGTTCTTGAGGGCTTCGGGCACGTCGCCGTTGACGATGCGCAGCGCGAGGCCTTCGACGATGGCGGTTTTGCCGACGCCGGGTTCGCCGATCAGGACCGGGTTGTTTTTGGTGCGGCGGGCGAGGACCTGGATGGCGCGGCGGATTTCCTCGTCGCGACCGATCACCGGGTCGAGTTTCTGGTCGCGGGCGGCCTGGGTGACATCGCGCGCGTATTTTTTCAGCGCGTCGAAATTGGCTTCGGCGGTGGCGGAATTGACGGTGCGGCCCTTGCGGATGTCGGCCACCGCTTTTTCGAGCGATTGGGCGGAGGCACCGGCGGCTTTGAGGGCGCGGCCGGCGGCGCTGTCGCTCGCGGCGAGGGCGACGAGGACGCGGTCCTGCGCGGTGTATTCGTCGCCGGCTTTCTGGGCCATGGTTTGTGCGGCATCGAGCACGCGGGAGAGATCGGGCGTGATCTGGGGCTGGCCGGCGCCGGAGCCCTGGACCTTGGGCATTTTGGCGACGGCGGCATCGACCGCGAATTTGACCGCGGCGGGGTCGCCGCCGGCGGCGCGGATCAGTCCGGTGGCGGCACCTTCATCGTCGTCGAGGAAGGCTTTGAGCAGATGTTCGGGCGTGATGTACTGGTGATATTCGCGGACCGCGATGGTTTGCGCGGCCTGAACAAAGCCACGGGCCCGCTCGGTGAACTTTTCGAAATCCATGTTTCGATCCCTTTCATTAAGGCGACCTTGGCCGCGTCATCCCTCAAGAGGCAATGGCGCAACCTTGCCGTTCACAAATGGTTGTTGCATTGATCCGGCTCAAGAGGGGGACGGGATGCGGATTGAGACAATCTATCGTTATCCGGTCAAGGGGCTGACGCCCGAGGCGATGGGTGAGGCGGCGCTGCGGGCCGGGCGGGCGATCGAGTGGGATCGGGCGTTTGCGCTGGCGCAGGGGGATTGCGGGTTCGACGAGGCCGCACCCGCGTGGCGGCCCAAGACCGAGTTTTTGTGCCTCGCGCGGAATATCGAGGCGGCGGCGCTGGAGGCGCGGTTCGATGCGGACCGGTCGCTGCTGACGCTGGTGGCGCGGGATGGCGCGGCGCTGGATGCCGACCCGCTGACGGCTTCGGGGCGGGAGGCGATCGGCGGGTTTATTGCGGCGGCGCTGCCGACGGCGATGCGGGGGGTGCCGCGATTCGTGCATGTCGGGGATGAACACAGTTTCTGCGATCATGACGGGCAGGTGATCAGCCTGATCGGGCTGGGGAGCCTGGCCGCGTTGAGCGCGGCGGTGGGGAGTCCGCGGGAGAAGATGCGGTTTCGGGCCAATATATATGTCGAGGGGGTCGAGGCCTGGGCGGAATTCGGCTGGATCGGGCGGACGCTGGCGATCGGGGCGGCGCGGCTGGTGGTGGTCGAGCGGATCAACCGGTGCGCGGCGACGTGTGTGAATCCGGGGACCGGGCTGCGCGATGCCAATCCGGTGAAGGAGTTGATGACGCATTTCGGCCATGTCGATTGCGGGGTGTTCGCCGAGGTGGTGACGCCCGGGCGGATCGGGGTGGGGGATGCGGTGACGGTGATGTCGTGAGCGCTGTGCTGCGGGAGGGTGTGACGTGCTGGCGGCTGGTTCATGCCGACCGGATGGCGGTGATCATCGACGGGGCGGCGTATTTCCGGGCGCTGAAGCAGGCGATTCTGGCGGCACGGCATTCGGTTCTGATGGTGGGGTGGGATTTTCACACCGGGATTCTGCTGGAGCGCGATGGCGCGGTGATGGAGGGGGTGCCGAACCGGCTGGGCGAGTTCCTGAGTTTCGTGGTGCGGGAAAATCCGGCGCTGGATGTGCATATTCTGCGGTGGGATCTGTCGGTGCTGAAGATGCCGCTGCGGGGGACCTCCCCTGCCCTGCTGTTCCACTGGCTTCTGGCGCGGCGGATTCATTTCAAGCTCGACAGCAATCATCCGGCCGGGGCGTGCCATCATCAGAAGATTGTCGTGATCGACGACCGGCTGGCGTTCTGTGGCGGGATCGATTGCACGGTGGGGCGGTGGGATACCGGCGATCATATCGACGATGATCCGCGCCGCGACGAGCCGGATGGGGAGCGGCACAAGCCGTGGCACGATGTGACGACGGCGGTGGATGGCGATGCGGCGCGGGCGCTGGGCGATCTGGCGCGGATGCGCTGGAAGGCGGCGACGGGGGAGACGATCGCGCCGCCGC